>JAOAPW010000039.1 GCA_025463105.1 Candidatus Acidiferrum typicum
ACTGCCCTGAATTTCAGAGGACCCCGTCTCGACGAGAGGTAGTACCTCCATCTGAACGGTAACCGCTTGCGATGAAGTTGCAAGCGTCAGCGATGCGTCCAGCGTGCGCTTGTCTCCCACCGCCAGCTGAGCGTTGTCGTAAACCTTTGTTGCGAATCCATCCTTGGAAATGGATATCTTGTAAGTTCCGGGAGGTATCTGGTACGCGATAAAGTCGCCTGAATCATTGCTCGTCACTTCACGTTGGAATCCAGTGTTGGTGTTCAATACCGTGACCTTTGCCCCGACAATAGCCAAACCCTTCGGATCGGTTACGTGGCCAGACACATCCGCAGTAGTTACCTGGGCCGCGGCCGGCAAAATGGATAACAGGACCAGCGCGAGGTAGGTAAATATCCCAACTATAGTTCTTCGCATGAGAACCCCCCTGGTGAGACGCTAGCGTCTCCAGAATTGAAATCATGGGCCTGCCCGCGCTTCGCGGCGTGAGGTGGTTTCGACTGGTTACTCTTAAGTTAAGAACAAAGAATGTCAATTCTCCCCATCGGCCATAAGAAATGCCCCAATCTAACCGCAATCCTGTTCGTGATGTCAATCTGAATTACTAGAAATGACTCGAAGGAGGCCACCTTGCCGTCTCTTCAGCACCGATCGAGCAGACTCCAGGCGTCTCTCCGGTACCCCGGTGCGAACTTCCGAATCGCCCAACTCCCTCTTCTCGGAAACTATTCTGCCACTTGGTTTTGGCCCTTGGTTGACACCTCCCGCATCGTCGGATACGCTTCTTTTTCTTGATAATCATCACTCCACAGCTCATCAGCACAAAGGATCATCACGCATGGCGGATTTGAAGCTCCCTTCTCGGTCTGAAGATTTCTCTGAATGGTACAACCAACTCGTGCTGCGAGCGGAGCTGGCCGATTACGCTCCGGTGCGTGGCTGCATGATCGTGCGCCCTTACGGTTGGGCACTGTGGGAGAACATCACGGCGCAGCTGGACAGGCGATTCAAGGCCACGGGGCATGTAAACGCGGCGTTCCCGCTGTTGATTCCGCAAAGTTTCATCAGCAAGGAACAATCGCACGTCGCGGGATTCTCGCCTGAGTTGGCCGTCGTGACGCACGGAGGCGGCGAAAAACTCGAAGAGCCACTGGTCATCCGCCCGACTTCGGAGACCATCATCGGCCATGCCTACGCGAAATGGATTCAGTCGTACCGCGATCTTCCGGTGCTGATCAATCAATGGAACAGCGTGGTGCGCTGGGAATTGCGCACAAAACTTTTCCTTCGGACTCTCGAATTTTTTTGGCAGGAGGGCCACACTGCGCACGCTACATATGAGGAAGCGGAGGCCGAAACGCGCCAGATGCTTGATATCTATACCGATTTCGCGATGAACGAAGCGGCGGTACCCGTCATTCCCGGCAGAAAATCTTCTTCCGAGCGTTTTGCGGGAGCCGACGCAACGTATTCGATCGAAGCGATGATGGGCGACGGCAAGGCGCTGCAAGCCGGAACCTCGCACAACCTGGGCCAGAATTTCGCGAAGGCCTTTGAGATCCGCTATCTCGATCAGGCTGGAGCACTGCAACATTGCTGGACGACGTCGTGGGGTCTTTCCACGCGCTTCATCGGTGCCATCATTATGGTTCATGGCGACGATCAGGGTTTGATTCTTCCGCCCAGGCTCGCTCCGCATCAGGTAGTCATCGTGCCCATCTTCAAGACCGACGAGGAAAAGGCGCTGGTCTTTGAAGCCGCAAAAAAAATCCGGGAGCAGTTAGTGAAGGCTGACGTTCGCGTCAAAGTCGACGAGCGCGAAGGACAAAGCCCCGGCTTCAAGTTTAACGACTGGGAAATGCGCGGCGTTCCGCTACGAATGGAGATTGGACCGAAAGATGTTGCCAAGGGCAGCGTCGTGCTGGCGCGGCGTGACAGGCCGGGGAAGGAAGGGAAGAGCTTTGTATCGCAGGAGGGCATCGTCGAGTCCGTGCAGCAGTTGCTGATCGAGATCCAGAAGGCCCTCTTCGATCGCGCCCTGGCCTTCCGCGAGGCGCACACCTTCGAGCCCAAGAATTTTGATGAGTTTCGCCAGGTCGTGGAAACCGGCTTCGCACGGAGTTTCTGGTGCGGTGATACCAAATGCGAAGAGCAAATTAAGGAAGCCACCAAGGCAACGCTTCGGTGCATCCCAATTGAGCAGCCCGGTGGAAGCGGGCCCTGTATCTTCTGCGGCCAGGCGTCCAAAGAGACTGCTATCTTCGGGAAGGCCTACTAGGCCACTTGTCGCACCATTTCTAACCCGTGCTCAAAGTACAAGTGAACCCGCTTAGGATTCCACAGGTTACATTCAACTTGTGTTTTTTCACACACTTAGGGAAGTACTTGCACAGCAACAGCCGACGGACTCTTGCTCGACACCCTACAGGACGGGTGCTAGCATCGGAATCATGAGGTCCTGCGTCAATTTGAATCCGAACGATAGCACTATGCCCAAACCTGCCCTGCAGGAGGGGCGAGGTGGCCGTTGTTTTCTGAATGCATCCCGCCCGGCGCGCAAACCCGAAGCGGGCGCAGGACACTTCAAGGCAATCCTATGGCTACTCGCGTTCGCGGCATTCATTTTTGTAATGATTAAGGTCGTTCCTGTGTTGGTGGACAATTTCCAGTTTCAGGATGGCGTGCAGACGATTGCCAGGTTTGCGTCAGCGACCCGACAGACTCCCGAACAAATTCGCGCCGCAGTCCTGAAAGAAGCGCAAAAAGACGATGTGCCTATTGATGAGAAAGACGTCAAAATCGAAGCCGTGAGCGGTAACGTCAGGATCCATGTAGACTATTCGGTCATCGTAGACTTAGCGGTTTACCAGTGGACTCTGAACTTTCATCCCTCTGTCGGCAACGATTCATTGACCTAGCGCGAATGTGGTCCAGCGGGAGAACTCTCGCGAGGCTTTCTGGTCCAGTCGTTCTGCATATCGACCGCGACGAGGACCCTACATGGATTTGAGGATTGCGAAATCCGGTAGCGAGACGTGTACACTTATTGCGGTGCTGCGTCTTACATAGTAGGGGTTTCACGGTTTTTTGCGGCGGAACGGAGAACTATCTTGCGCATTAGAATTGGCCAAGGTTTCTGGGCAACCCGCTTGGGACTGGTGGTGCTAGGTGCCGTACTACTCCTGCTACTTACAGCCACAGGCATCACAACGTATTACTGGATATCCTACGGCCGGATGATTGATTTACGGCTTTCAGGCCATATCCAACAGACCACGGCGCGAATCTATTCCGATCCAATGCGAATTTCGGCCGGGCAGCCCCTCACCGTCGCCGAACTTGCAAATCACCTGGAACGCGCCGGCTACAGCCAACTTGATGTGCACGGAACTCCCGGGCGCTACGTCTTGCATGCCTCCGAAATCGAAATTCGTCCTTCGGCCGAGTCCTATTTCAACGGCAAGAATCGGCTTTTGGTCACCTTCAGCGGCAAGTCGGTGCAAAAGATTCGCCTGCTGGATACCGGCGCGTCCCTCGACACAGCCGAAGTTGAGCCTGAACTCTTAAGTAGTCTGTTCGGCACTTCGCGCGAGAAGCGCCGGGCCATGAACTTCGATGACATTCCGAAAATTTTGCGCGAAGCCGTTCTGTCGGTGGAGGACAGGCGTTTCTTCGAGCATCCCGGGTTCGATCCCGTGCGAATTTTCGGCGCCGCCTGGGCTGATTTGCGCCATGGCGCGCGCGTCCAGGGTGGAAGTACTATTTCGATGCAGGTGGCGCGCAGTTTTTTCTTCAACAGTGACAGAACCTTGCGCCGCAAAATCGCTGAGACGATGGTGGCTCTCGAACTCGAACATCGTTTCACCAAGGCACAAATTTTCGAACTTTATGCCAATGAGATTTATCTTGGAAATCGCGGGACTTTCGCCATTCATGGTTTTGGCGAGGCCTCTCTGGCCTATTTCAACAAGGACGTCCGTGAAGTAACCCTGGCCGAAGCGGCCTTTCTCGCCGGAATCATTCACGCGCCGAACCGTTACTCCACTGCCGAGCGTCACCCCGAAAAAGCCGCGGAAGCACGCGACCGCGCTCTGTTGTCCATGACGGAAAATTCGGCGATTACCCAGCAAGAAGCGCAGGACGCCAAAAAGATGCCTTTGCGCATCGTAGGGGGCGGACTCGAAGGAAGCACGGCGCCGTATTTCGTGGACATGGTCAAGGAACATCTTCTCGATCGATTCTCAGAAGCCGATTTGCTCTCCCAGAGTTTCCGCATTTACACCACGCTCGATCCTGACCTGCAACGCGCCGCGGCGGAAGCGGTGGATGCTGGAGCCAAAAACGTGGACGCGTTGCTGGCCAAGCGTTACGCGCGCTGGCGCAAAGCCGGCCAGGAGCCTCCGCAAGCGCAAGTCGCAATTGTCGTTCTCGATCCGCACACTGGAGAGGTCAAGGCTTTGATTGGCGGTCGGGACTACGGCCAAAGCCAGCTCAATCACGTTCTCGCCCGGCGGCAGCCGGGGTCCGCATTCAAGCCGTTTGTATTTGCGGCGGCCTTTGAAGGCGCGGTGGACGGCGTACAACCTATCGTGACTCCCGCCACGACGGTCATGGACGAGCCAACCACGTTTGACTTTGACGGCAAGGAATATACGCCCAACAATTACGGCGAAAAATTTCAAGGCAAGGTCACGGTTCGCCAGGCGCTCACGCAGTCTCTCAACGTCGCTACAGTGAAGGTGGCCGAGATGGTCGGCTACACGCGCGTCACGGACATGGCGCACCAGTTCGGACTGGATCCCTCCATCCATCCGACGCCGGCCGTCGCCCTTGGCGCGTACGAGATGACGCCGCTCGAAGTTGCCGGAGGATATACGATTCTGGCAAATGAAGGTGTGCGCGCCGAGCCGATGTTCATTCGTGACGTGGTCGACGCCACGGGCGAATCCATTGAACACAACGCAATTCGCACGCACCGCGCGCTCGATCCGCGCGTCGCCTATCTGGTAACCAGCATGATGGAAGACGTCATCAACCACGGTACCGGCGCAACTGTTCGTGCTCGTGGATTTACAGCGCCGGCGGCCGGCAAGACAGGCACTTCTCGCGATGGCTGGTTTGCAGGGTATACCTCGAATCTGCTTTGCATCGTCTGGGTCGGATTCGACGACAATCGGGATCTGAGTCTTTCCGGAGCGAATGCTCCCGCGCCAATCTGGGCCGATTTCATGAAGCGCGCGACCGCTTTGCCCGCTTACAGCAATGTCCAACCGTTCGTGATGCCGGAAGGGGTGATGCGAGTCACCATCGATCCGGAGTCCCTGCAGCTGGCGACGCCAGAATGTCCGATCACGCGTGAGGAAGTCTACATCCACGGCACCGAACCTACTGAATTCTGTACCTTGCACGGTGGGCACATGGCCAGCGATGCCCCGCCCGCGTCCTGGCTATCGCGAATCTTCGGTGGTAAGAATTCAGAATCTTCATCGCCAAATCCAGGCGCCGCTGGGGATAACCCAGGCGTTAAAGCAAAAAATCCAGCTCCACCTGACTCAGCGGAAAATCAGACGCAACCGGAAGAGGAGAAGAAAAAAGGTCTTTTCAAGCGTATATTTGGTATCTTTGGGGGAAGCAAAAAGGACGCCGACAAGCCAAACCAGGAAACGCAGGATCCAGCCCACTAAAGCGGTGGCGTTCGGAGGTTTCGCGATGAACCTGAAACTTCTTACGTGTGTCGCCCTTGGTTTTTCGATACTTGCTTTCATCCCAGTACTGAACGCGCAACAGCCGGCGGCAAATTCTCCCGTCGCAGTTTCTCCCGTACAGGAAACCACGGACGCTCGCCCGGCGCAAAGCGCGCGCGACGTGGCCATCGAGCGCGCCAGAATTATGATGGCGGAAAAACGTTACGATGCCGGGATTCATGCCTATGAAGATCTCCTGAAAAATGAGCCGAAAAATGCAGTCTTCATGAACATGATCGGCATCGCCTACCTGAACATGGGCAATTACGCCTTGGCGAAAAAGAATTTCGAGCGTTCCACCAAAACCGACAAAAAATACGCCAGCGCCGTGAATAACCTGGGCATGGTCTGGTATCAGCAGAGAAATTATCGCCGCGCCATTCGCGAATATCAAAGAGCCGTGGTAATTGCCCCCGGCCTGGGCGGCACGCACGCGAATTTGGGATACGCCTACTACAAGACGCAAAAATATGCAGAGGCTGCCGCCGAATTTCGCAAGGCGCTTGAAATCGATCCTCACACCTTCGACCACAACGAGCGAGTCGGCACGATGATGCAGGATCGCTCCGTGGAAAATAAGGGGTTGTTCTTTTTCATGATGGCCAAGGAGTACGCACAAATGGGAGACGCGGAACATTGTGCTGAATATCTGCGCAAGTCTCTCGATGAAGGCTATAAGGACGTTGCGAAAGCAAAAACAGATCCTGGCTTCAAGAAGGTCCTTGATGACCCCACCGTGCAGGGCGTTCTTCTGCGGGTTGCGCCCGCCGGTGAGAAAGCCGCCGCGACTTCGCCGGGTGCGTAGCGCAGTTCGCATACCGATGCGCGGCCTCTGTTACAATGGCCTTGCGATGCCCCCGCGATTTTTCCGCACTGTGCTTCTGATTGTTTGTGCGATGATTTTTGCCGCAGCCATCGCGCAGACGTCACTGCTCGCGCAATCGGAAGGCTCTCCAAGCGCCGTTTCCAGCGCATCCAATCCCGGGACGCTGCTTGTTTTTCCGTTCGAAAATGATAGCCGTGTTGCGAGCCTGGACTGGCTCGGCGAAGGTTTGGCCGAGTTGACCACGGAGCGCCTGCAGGACCGCGGGTTGAGTTTGCTTTCGCGCCAGGAACGCCTCGCGGCGCTTGAAAAAATCGGTCTACCGGACTCCGCCAGATTTTCTCACGCCACGATTGTAAAGATCGCCACAGAAGCTGACGCGGATGGAGTTGTTTTTGGCCGGTTCATCTACGATGGCAAGACGCTCACGCTGGAAGCGCGTCTTCTTCGCCTCAGCCCGCCGTGGCTCTCTCCCCCGTATACACAATCGGGAACGCTGGAAAATCTTCTTCGCTCGCACGCGCGGTTGACGTGGCAGATTTTGTGCGCGCTCGCGCAGAAGAATTGCCGGCAGACGGGAGCGGATACGGACGAAACAAGTTTTGCGGCCCCGCCTCCTTCCTTGCGCACAGATGCTCTGCAAAATTTCGTTCGCGGCGTCATCGCGCTCGACGATGATTCACGCCTGCGTGCTCTGCGGGAAGCGGCACGCCTGGAACCTGCCTGGGATCGTCCGGCGTTCGAACTCGGCCAGCTTTATTTCATGCGCCACGATTGCGACGCGGCATTGCAGTGGTATTCGCACGTGCCTCCCGGGCGCGCCGACGGCCCCGAGGCGGGATTTAATACCGGCATCTGCCACCTTCTACGAAACGATGCGGCGCGGGCCGAAGCGGCCTTCGCAGGCCTCCTGGAGCGCTCCCGGAGCGCGGACCCGAAGGTCCGGCTTCCGGAAATTCCCGAAGTCCGCAACAACCTGGGTGTCGCCCGTTTGCGGGCGGGTAAATCCGCCGATGCAACCGCGGAGTTCGAACGAGCAGCCGCGCTCGATGAAGAGGAACCGGATTATTGGGTAAACGTTGGCATCTCGAAACTGGCCGCTAAACAACCAGCCGCAGCCGTCTCACCATTTGAGCGCGCTTTGAAAATCGATCCGAAAGATAAAGATGCGCGAACCTTGCTGATTTCGACGCTCGAATCGTTGGGGCGCTCAGCCGATGCCGCCGCAGTTGTCTCGGAAGCCGCGCAGAGCGGTTCTGGCCCGACTCAACCCACTTCGCGAGATCCCGTCGCACAGGTACGCATCTCGATGAAGTTTGATCGCACGCTTTTGCGTCCCGGTGGCAATGCGCCTGCCGGACAGCCCTCACGCGGAACAAACTCGCAGAAACCCGAAGTCGACACGGGCCGCAAATGAAACGCGCTCGCCCAATCCTCGAAAATAATTCCGCGCTGCGCCGGGTCCTCTCCGGATTTTTTGCGATCGCGTTTGCGGGAGTTCTTTTGGCCGCGTTGTCAAACCTTGCTCGAGCGCAGAATGCCGCGCAATCTTCCGCGTCCACAAACGGCCGCGCACAAATCATCGAGCTTCGCATTGGAGATCAAATCGAGCCCATCATGGCCGAGTACGTGGACAGCGGACTTGCAGAGGCTGCCCGGCGCCACGCGGCCCTCGTGCTGATCACGATGGATACTCCCGGAGGTCTTTCGACCTCGATGGAAGATATCATCCAGCATATTCTCGATTCGCCGGTTCCGGTGGTTGTCTATATTTATCCCGCTGGTGCTCGCGGCGCTTCCGCGGGATTTTTTATTTTGGAATCCGCGGATGTGGCGGCGATGGCCCCGGGAACGCATACCGGCGCGGCGTCGCCGCTGCTGGCGATTGGCGGAGTCCCTCTGCAGGTGGACGATACGCTGAAGAAAAAAATCCTGAACGATGCGACCGCATTTTTACGCAGCTATTCCGCCAAGCGCGGCCGCAACGTGCAGCTCGCCGAATCGGCCGTCACCGAAGGCAAGGCGTGGACTGAAACGGAAGCTCTCGACGGCCAATTGGTGGACCTCGTTGCGATTTCTCCCGAGGATTTGCTGTCGCATCTCGATGGCCGCGCCATCAAGCGGTTCGACGGCTCAACCACACAGCTCGCGCTTCGCAATCCCGAGCGCGTTTCGCTGCCGATGACGTTTCGGCAGCAATTTCTTTCGCGCATCGTGCAGCCCGACGCATTTTTTATTTTGCTGATCGTCGGCGTGTTGGGACTGTACGCGGAGTTCACGCATCCGGGCATGGTCGCTCCCGGGGTCATCGGTGGAATTTCGCTGGTGTTGGCGCTGTATGCGATGCATATTCTTCCCGTAGAGCCGGCTGGCATCATACTGATCGTTCTGGCACTCGGCCTGTTTATTTTAGAAGCAAAGTACACCAGCCACGGCGTGCTGGCCATCGGCGGAATCGTCTCAATGTTGCTGGGCGCGCTGATGCTGGTGCGCTCGCCGCTGACGCATGCCGGCGTCAGCCTGGGCGTCGCCGCTGGGGCGACATTGCCGTTCGCCTTGATCACTGTTCTGCTGATGAGGCTGGTGCTGAAATCGCGCTCGTGGAAACCGGTCATGGGACGCGAGCAATTCGTCGGTAACTCTGCCGAAGTCACTGTACCGCTCGTAAAGTCGGCGGATGGCGAAAGTTTTCAGGGAATGGTGCGGTTAAATGGGGAATTGTGGCGCGCCGTTGCACCCGAGGCGATTCCGCAAGGCATGCACGTGCGCGTGACTGGTTTCGAAGGTTTGACTCTCCACGTTGTTCCGGCCGAACACTCTGTAGCGGGCAAGTAAATAGGTTTGCATGTAGAGTACGAGTGCACGGGTTCGGGCTCTACTTGGAGCCCGCCAGAATCGGGTTCGGGCTCTGCGTGCTGTTGTGTAGGGGCACGGCATGCCGTGCCCGTACAATTGACGTCAAGCCAGCGCGTCGAGTTTGTAGGGAGTTTGTAAGGAGGAAGCATGGATCTTTCACTGTATGGCCTTGCGATCGCGGCCTTCATCGGATTTGTCTGGTTCTGGAATTCGCTCTACGTGCTCAAGGAATGGGAACGCGGCGTGGTCTTGCGTCTTGGGCGAATGCAACCGAACGCCAAGGGTCCTGGCTTGTGCCTGGTATTTTATCCGATTGAAACTCTCACGCGCGTGTCGTTGCGAATCGAAACACTGGACGTCCCTTCGCAAGACATCATTACGCGCGATAACGTATCTGTGAAGGTCAACGCCGTCGCTTATTTTGCCGTCGTGGACGCGAATCTTGCTGTCTCACGCGTGCAGAACTATATGTACGCGACTTCGCAGAAGGCGCAGACCACATTGCGCAGCATCGTCGGCCAGTTTGAGCTCGATGAAATCCTCGCTGAGCGCGAAAAGGTCAACAGCAAGTTGCAAATCATTCTTGACCAGGATACCGAGCCTTGGGGTATTAAAGTAACGAAGGTAGAAGTCAAGCAGGTGGATATCCCGGAGCAGATGCAGCGCGCCATCGGCCGGCAAGCGGAGGCGGAGCGCGAACGTCGCGCTAAAATTATTCACGCGGAAGGCGAATCGCAGGCGGCGGCAAAGTTGGCAGAGGCCGCTCAAGTGCTCGAAACGCAACCAGCGGCGATTCAGTTAAGATATTTGCAGACGTTGACGGAAATTGGCGTCGAGAAAAACACGACCATCGTGTTCCCGCTGCCGATCGACATTATTAACGAATGGGTTAAGGCGATGGGGTCTAGAAGATAGTACCGGGCGCGGGCTCTACTTTGAGCCCGCCGAGAAAAAGAGCGGGCTCAACTTTTACGCTGAACGCTTCAAGTGAAGCGTGGAACCTGCCGGAAAAAAGTGCGGGCTTTAGTTGGAGCCCGCTGGAGTCGAATGGCAGCAAAAGAAAAAAAAGGCGGCGGCGATTTTATCCTGGAGAGCAGGCACCTGGTTGGCCTGTTTATGCTGCTCGTTGTGATCTTCGCAGTCGTCTTCACTTTGGGATATTTAATGGGCCGCAGCCAATACGACTCCCGGCTGCGCGCGGTGATTGGCAGCCCACCCCAGGACGATCCTCCAGCAGCCGCGTCCGCACTCAAATCCAAAGCAAAACCCCAACGCCCGGAAACGAATGTGAGTTCTGCGCCGATCCCGCCGAAATCAGGCGTGAGCGTGACGTCGACTCCACCGAAAACGGGCGCAGTCTCTACTGGGAGCCCGCTGAAGGGTGACGCGGCTCCCGCGCAAAAAAATCCGGATTGGGATTTTTATCACTCCGCTGAACCGAAAACGACCGAAGACCATCTGCAACCACCGCAAAAGACAG
>JAOAPW010000050.1 GCA_025463105.1 Candidatus Acidiferrum typicum
CGAAATCCATCGAGCGATACGAGCACCACGTAAGGTTTCGACTGCTGCGCTGCCGCGTTCGGTGGATTCGGAACCTCGATGACCGGCGCGATGGATTGCGCGCAGCACGCAAACGCGGTGAGGACCAGAATGAGTAGTGCAGACCACACGCGCGTTTGAATTCGGCCTGAAAATGACTTCATGGGGTCGCTCCGGGACGCATGACGTACGGATGAATGTACCTAGAACGCGGCAGGAACGCGAGTGCGAAAGGAACAACCAAATTGCGTGAAATTATTCACTCCGGAAATTACTGCGGGAACTGCTCGACCTTTATAACCTTGTCGCCATCAAACTTCACAAAAACAGTCTTGGCGGGCGGCTTACCATAGATCCAATCTTCAGTTTCGCTTCCATCAGGCGTTTTCTCGCGAACTTTGCGGTCCGGGCGTCCGAGCGCCGCCACTACCATTTCCCGGTCCATGCCAACCGCCGGCCGCTTATCTCGAATGGCATTCTGAATGTCCGGAGGCAGAGTATCCATCCACTGTACAGCGGCGGAATGCTGTTTTGAAAAATCGAGAACCCCCGACAAGTATTGCTTCAATTCATCGGGCGTCATGTCCGGCAGCGGCCTGTCAAAATCCAGAAACACGGTTGCGCCTGCGTTCGTATCCACCGCGGTTTCCTGCCCCGACGTCGTCATGGTGGGCACCCCGCCAACCTCCAGGTGAATGCGGTCGCGCAAGCGTTTCTTCCCGCGTCCACCGCCATTAATATCCACGACGATCTCGCGATCCTTGAATTCAAGACCGGTAATCTGGGCCTTGTCACCAGGATTTATGGCCGAACCGGCGGTTGCAATTGTCAACCCCACTTGCTTCTGGTCGGGCTGCTCGCCTACCTTAATGTGGAGCCCCTTCTTCCCTGCGGGAATCGGCTGCACCACGCGCGCATACTCTCCGGACACATATCGCACCAGCGACAAGCGCGATTCCGGCTGCAGCGGCTGCTCCTTACCCTTGGACTTTCCGCTTTTTTCAGATTTTGCGTCAGGAGCGCTCGGCTGTGCGGCTTGATCCTGATCACTTGCCGACGACATATCCGGCAGTACAGGCAAATTCTCGCTGGGGGGGAAGTCAACGCGTTCGTTCTCGGGCGAACGCAGGCGGATCACTCCGGACACATCTGCGCTTAACAAGAGCGCTACCGTAGCGACCATGGATCCAAACCGGAGCATTTGCGACCTTTCGGCAGCATTTTAGCACCAATCGCGACGGCCCGCCACGAAACTAAGAATAGTAGGACAGGCACTCCTGCCTGTTCGCGCGTGCTCTGCCAATTCCACGGCCTGACAGAGAAGAGTGTCTGTCCAACTAGAATCTAGTCCGCGCCGACCGCGCGTCCATTCACGAAGTTCTGCTGGCGAATCTCGGTCACGCCCTCCCACCCAGGCCAATATTGTTTGTGAACTTCCATGAAGCGCACCGTATTCTTGATGGCCTCTTCCTTCGACTTTAATTCAAATACCGCGTACCCGCCGAAGACTTCCTTGGCTTCGGTGAACGGCCCGTCCGTGACGGTAATCTTTCCGTCTGACAGCCGAACGCGGGAGCCCGTCGCAGTTGAGGCGAGTCCGCCGCTTTCGATCATCTCACCAGCTTTTGTCGCCTCTTCGGCGAGTCTCCCCATGGCTTCCATCAACTCTTTGGGCGGAGGACCTGAGTTCTCTTTGGACTTAACGATCATCATGAAGCGCATTGGCACGACTCCTTTTCCTTTTGAATTAAAGGCTGGTTCCCAGACGGTCTCGACCGGTTGAACTTGGCCTCTACTACCACGTCGAACGAGAAATGTTAAAATCGACAAAACTTGTAATTATTTTTTTTCCAGGCCCAATATCAAGCACAGCGCGACACATGCTCTCACGCTAGTTGACAGGGACCCGGGAAGACATCTGCCAACGACTGTAAGCAACAAATGCCGAGAGTAGCGCCACCACCAATGGAATTATCGCCATCGCTCCTTGACCGCCTGCCAATGTGATCCACGTGGCACCGACTGTGATGATCGCCAATCCGGCAGCGGCAAGCGGCGTCAATCCAACACGAATGCGGAGAATTCCGGGCAGGATCAGCCCAATCGCGCCCAATATTTCGGCTGCACCGATGAAATGCAGGAACCAACCTGGGAGCGCAATCTGCTTGGTCATCTCTTCAATCGGCATGACGAACTTCATCACGCCAGCGAACATAAAAAGGGCCGCGAGCAAAACCTGCAGGATCCAAAGCATTACATTCGTCTTGCGATTGGGCGGGTTGGTTGCCATGGTCATGTCTCCTCGCTTCGCATGAGTTTATTTTCAACCAATGTCGCTAGCCGGGCACCCCGATTATAGTTCACGCTCCGGAGCGCTGCTTCAGCTGTTCGCGCATTGCGGGCTCACCGGGCGCAGCTTTCTGCACTTCGGCGGGGAAGTCCGTAAATTCGTGCACTTGCCGGACCTCGATGATCTCGTTTTCCGAAGCTGGGCAACGCGTAGCCCACTCGATCGCTTCTTCCTTCGACTTCACCTGGATCATCCAATATCCGCCAAGCACTTCCTTGGCTTCGGCGAACGGCCCGTCCGTCACTTTTGGCTTTCCTCCGGCGAACGTAACGCGCGCGCCCATCGAGGGCGGCTGAAGGCCGTCGAGGGCGAGCAGCACGCCGGCTTTTTGCAGGGATTCGTTATATTTCATCATGGCTGCCACAGCTTCTGGGCTTGGCATGGTGCCCGGCTTGGCACTCTCGTACCCCTTGGGAATCATCAGCATCATGAATCGCATTGTCATGTCTCCTTTTCAATTTTATCTGGAGCTCGGCTGCCGGATTGTCCGGTTGTTGAATCCTCGCTCTATCTGGACGACGAATTGGACTCGGGGAAATCGACAGAGTACTTATTTTTTTGAAAATATTCCAGGGCTTTGAGTAACTTACTTAGTATCTATAGATTAGCCGCCTGCAATGGCTCCTATAATCAAGAATGGTTCTTTTCCAGTCGCAACCTCGACCGGCAAGGGGGCATCCGGCGATTCGTGGGACAAGTCCTCCTGGCAGGCAAAGAACCGCAGAAACGGCCTGCGGACTTGCGTGACGTGATCCCGGATGGCCCCTTTCAGCATGGGGAAGCGAGCCTCGAGAGCGTCCAGGACTGAACGCTGCGTGGCCCGCCCCTCGATCTCGAGCATCACCTCGCCGTTTACACTTGCCAGGGTCCGCAAATGCGCCGGAAGCTCGACCCGAATCATGGCAACGTTTGAACCTCAACCGATACCACGGCGGGAAGATCGCGCACAATGGGAGTCCAGCTATCTCCTGCATTTGCTGAAGCGTACACCTGGCCTCCCGTGGTGCCGAAATACACGCCGCAGGAATCGAGCGAGTCAACCGCCATGGCGTCGCGCAAAACGTTCACGTAGCAGTCGCTCTGAGGCAAACCCTTCGTAAGCGCTTCCCATTCATTTCCGCCGGTCCGGCTGCGGTAGACGCGTAGCTTGCCTTCCGGCGGATAGTGCTCTGAATCGCTCTTGATGGGGACGACGTAAACGGTTTCCGGCTCATGCGCGTGTACGTCAATCGGAAAGCCGAAATCCGAGGGAAGGTTCCCGCTGACCTCTCGCCAGGAATCGCCGGCGTCATCGCTGCGCATAACGTCCCAGTGCTTCTGCATAAAGAGCACTCCGGGACGCGAAGGGTGCATCGCAATGCGGTGAACGCAGTGGCCGACTTCGGCGGTGGGGTCTGGGATATGCTCTGACCTCAGCCCCTGATTGATCGGGCGCCACGTCTTACCTCCATCGTCAGTGCGGAAAGCTCCCGCAGCCGATATCGCAATAAACATTCGGTCCGGACGCTTGGGATCGATCAGGATCGTGTGCAAGCACATTCCGCCCGCGCCGGGCGCCCAGTGTGGGCCCGAGCCGTGCCCGCGGAGTCCGGATAGCTCCTGCCAGTTCTGTCCGCCATCCGTCGTACGGAACATCGCGGCATCTTCGACACCGGCGTAGACCGTGTCCGGGTCGTTCAGGGACGGCTCGAGATGCCATACTCGCTTGAATTCCCAGGGATGCGGCGTGCCGTCATACCACTGATGAGTGCCGGGAACGCCATCGTATAGAAACTTGTTCCCTACTGGTTCCCAAGTCTTGCCGCCATCATTCGAACGCTGGATCTGCTGGCCAAACCAGCCGCTGGACTGCGAGGCGTATAGCCGGTTGGGATCAACCGGCGAGCCCTTCAGATGATAAATCTCCCATCCTCCAAGAAAAGGGCCGCTGACATCCCACTTTTCACGCTTACCGTCTGACGTCAGAGTGAACGCGCCCTTCCGAGTACCCACCAGAACCCGAACTCTGCTCATCTGTTTCTTCTCCTTTGTGAGGTGACTTTATCTTAATGTTATGAATATTTCTGTCGCGCGCGAAATGAGTTTAGCTTCCAGATGCCAAAGGCTCGCCTCTTACTTTTCAGCAATGGTCTTCAAGTTGGCCAGACCAGATTCGAACTCTTTGCCGATCATCTTGTCCATGCTGATAAAAACTTGCATTACTTTTGATACAAAGGGCGCGGGGCCGTGCATCTCCCAGGTTACGTTTGTGGAGTCGCCCTGCGGATCGAGCGTGAACTCA
>JAOAPW010000086.1 GCA_025463105.1 Candidatus Acidiferrum typicum
TTCACCGGGCCTGTCGAGCGTCACGACATCGCAAAGTCTGCAGCTGCAAGTCACGACCACCGGCGTCAACAACAATCAGGTGGACTGGGCAGTCGATGGTTTTGCCAGCGGAAACTTGATCACGGGCACGATTACGGCAACGGGCCTCTATTCTCCTCCGAGTACCGCAGGTTCGCACCTCATTCTGGCGACCTTGAAAATGAATGTTAATTCGATTGGGTCTGCACGGGTTGAAGTCACCGATTTCGCCGGCACGCTCACCTGGAGAAACGACAATTCCCGATCGGGACAAAACACAAAGGAATTGGCCCTGGCGCCCAGCACGGTCAATTCAACGACGTTCGGCAAACTTTTCTCCTGTGCGCTGGACGCCTATCCTTATGCGCAACCTCTTTACGTCCCGAATCTCAACATTCCCGGCGCCGGAATGCACAATGTCATCCTTGTTGCGACCGCGAAGGACACCGTGTTTGCGTTTGACGCCGACGCCAATCCCTGCATTCAGCTTTGGAGGACCAGTCTGATTCCTGCGGGACAAGAAGCTGTCCCAACTCCCAACTTCGACATCCCGTCCGATGATATTGCTCCGTTCATCGGAATCACCGGTACCCCTGTGATTGATGCGACTTCCGGGACAATCTATGTCGTTGCCGAAACTCGGACTCCCTTAATTAATGCCGTTTATGATGAACGCCTTTACGCGCTGGATCTCGCAACGGGTCAACCGAAGATTCAGCCCGCGGGAATTGAGTTTTTGTCAGACTCATCTCAAATATTTAGTTTACTTTTGGAAAATCAGAGAGCCGCTCTGCTCCTCGACAACGGTCATGTCTACATCGCTTTCGGGTCGCATCACGGGCTGGGGAACTATCATGGCTGGCTATTCAGCTATGACGCCTCGACGTTGCAACAAAACTCGGTTTTTAACGTCACCCCTAACAGTCTGCACGGTGGGATCTGGCAGAGCGGTGGCGGCCCTTCGGCGGATTCGAATCACAACGTTTATGTGACAACCGGAAACGGCCCATTCGACGTCAATTTGGGATCAAACGATTACGGCGATAGCTTTCTGCGTCTCAATACTGCTGGAGCATTATCCGTAGCGGATTATTTTTCGCCTTGCGATCAGCAGACACTCTCCGCAACAAATCAGGAAATTGGATCGAGTGCGCCGGTTTTGCTTCCTGACTCCGCGGGTTCTTCTTCACAGCCGCATTTGATGATGGGCGGCGGGAAAAATGGCTCTCTCTACGTGCTCAATCGCGACAATCTCGGTGGATATAGCTACCCATGCCCCGATTCACCTGACCGCGCTCAAGTCGTGCCCGTCGGCGACGCCTCAATACTCAGCACTCCCTTGTTTTGGAACAATCTCGTCTATATTGCCGCCGGCAACGGCAGGCTGAAAGCATTCCCGTTGACCGGAGGCGTCCTCGAATCCGTACCGGTTGCTTCGCAATGGTCTGAAACTCTAGGTCCACAGGGCGCTACACCGGTCCTGTCTTCTAATCAGGCCGATAACGCTATCATTTGGTTGATTGATTCCAGTGGTGCGCATGTTACGCCCAACGCCCCCGCTGTCCTTCGCGCCTTCGACGCGAGCAACCTATCCAACGAAATTTACAACAGCGGAATGCTTGCAAGTCGTGACGCAGCGGGCCCGGCCGTGAGGTTCACGGTGCCTACCGTCGCAAACGGAAAAGTATATATGGGAACGCAGGGCGAATTGGACGTGTACGGCCTGCTGCGCTAGAGAGTGCTACTGCAAGGGCTTACTACTTCGCGAGGCCTCGCAGCGCGGCATCCTGCGGCAGCGGATTTTCCGGGTTTGACCAGTCGTAGAACCCCTTGCCGTTCTTCTTTCCATACCAGCCGGCCATCACCATGCGCTTTAGCAGCGACGGTGAGGCAAAACGTTTTTCCTTGAACTCGTCGAACATCACGTCCGTTATGTAGTACGTCGTATCCAGCCCCACGAAATCCAGCAATGTAAACGGCCCCATCGGATATCCGCAGCCCAACTTCATCGCCGCATCGATGTCGCTGATGGAACCTACACCTTCTTCGTACGCGCGAACCGCATCGAGCAAATAGGGGACCAGCAAGCGATTCACGATGAAGCCTGTCTGGTCGCTGGTGCGCACAGGCGATTTGCCGAGTTTCTTGCCAAACTCATACACGGTTTCGTACACGTCATTGGAGGTGGCGATCGTGCGTATCACTTCCACCAGTTTCATGAGCGGCACCGGATTAAAAAAATGCAGGCCGACAAAACGGTCCGGGCGTTTCGTGGCGGTCATCGTTTCCGTGATGGAGATGGAGGAGGTGTTGCTCGCGAAAATAGCGTCGGCTTTTACGATTGGATCGATCGAGGCGAATATTTTTCGTTTTTCATCGAGATTCTCAATGATGGCCTCGATGATGATGTCGCAGTTGGCCAGATCCTCCTTCCTCGTCGTTCCCTTTAACCGCGCGACAATTTGATCGACGGGCTCCTTCAATGTGCCCTTCGCCGAAAATTTGTCCAGGGACTTCCGAATCCCCGCGAAACCTTTATCGATATATTTTTGTTCAATTTCCAGGGAAATTACGTCGAAGCCAGCCGTGGCGCAAACCTGAGCAATTCCGGAACCCATCAGGCCGCAGCCTAACACGCCTACTTTCTTAATTTCCATCAGTAAGACCTCTCTCTATTTTTGTCGGGTTCTACGCTTCATCAATCCGGCGGGCTTCAAGTACAGCCCGCACCCGAATCCGGCGGGCTTCAAGTATAGCCCGCACCCGCGTCTAAGAAAAAGACGTGGCCATCATAGCTCAAAAAATACGTTAGACTTCAAACTGCGCATCGAGACGAGCGGGCGATTCGGGTTGAAGCCTTGAAGCTACGATGATGCGGTCGTATGATCTTCTGGGCTAATCTAAGAAGGCGTAATTCGAGTTGCAAGGAGAGATTCGTTATGAAAAAAATACTTTCAATCGCTTTTGCTCTTTCCCTGCTTCTGGGCTCGCCGGCGCTATTCCAGGTATCGGCGGCTAAACCAGGAACAGCCGCACTACCACAGGGAGCTCCACTCAAGACCATGCAAGGCACGGTGAAGGTCGACGGCGAAAAAGTCATGTTTGTGGCGGACGACGACAATAAATCGTGGGAAGTCCTGAATCCCGATACTCTTAAAGCGCATGCCGGCCACCATGTTGAAATCAGCGCGCATGTTTACGCCGACAAAAGCCAACTGCACGTCATGTCCGTGAAAATGGTGAAGAAATCGGATAAGTAAATGCAAATTCGGATGGCTAATGCCGAAACTGTGAGCCGCCCGACTTTTCGTCTACCCAAGTCTCGTTCGGATTACCCCAAAATTGTTACAGGATTTTGACATATTCAGGACACTTTCTTCCCGAGCAAGAGGTACGTTATCGTGGTCCTGGGCGCTTTTAAAGAGCTTGAGGGATCCGGGTCTCTGGATGCGTCGCCGCAGACGGAGACATGGACCCCGATACTCTTCCGGGCGGGGGCTTAGGTAGCGCCCAGGACAGCAATTCGCAGCCCTCGAATCGTGGCGGTGAACTCCGTTAACGAAATTTTAGCCGGCCGGCTTCAGCAAAGAGCAATACATCTGCCCAAAATAATCGCCTACGTAGTTACTTTTTGAGGAATCGCGTCCAATTCGGGTTGTGTGCGAGGGATTTTGATCAGGAATACAGTTCCAGCCTCGGAAGTACAGTCGACGGTCACGACACCACCATGATCGTGAACGACCTTGCTGACGATAGCAAGGCCCAGGCCGGTTCCATTGGATTTCCCAGAGCTGACGAACGGATCGAACAATGTATTGCGTATGGAAGCGGGGATTCCCGAGCCATTGTCCGATACGCGAATCTCAAATGAATCCGCGGTGGATACAATATCAATCGCGATTTTCCCCTGGCGTTCGGGAGCGGCTTCGCATGCATTCATTGTCAAATTAAAGAACGCGCGCTCCATTTTTTTCGGATCGAACACTCCAGCCATGTCACCTGATGTGGTCAATAAGATCGACCGGTTCCGTAGCTCAGGACGTCCCCGCACGCCGTCGATTGCATGGCGGATGGTTTGATCGATGGAAGCCGGCACGGGAGTAATGGTTCGGCGTTCGCTGGCCAAATCGCGCAGCGAATCAAGCAATTCGGTGATTTGCTCGGACGCGGCCC
>JAOAPW010000159.1 GCA_025463105.1 Candidatus Acidiferrum typicum
CATTATTGGCGGAGCTGGAAGCGCACTTCGGTCCGCAACGGTTTCTGAACACGGCGGCGGCATTTGACGCGGTAAAGGATTTTGTGATTTCGGTACAAGCTCGAAAGAATTCATAGGAGATCGAGCAATTGTTCAACAGTGAGGCCAGCTTGGCGGAGTATATCGGACAAAGTTCCTTTGGCCAAAGTCTGGTGCTGCGGCACAACTGTACGAAAATTCCTTTCGGGCGTTCTTTTTTCCAGAGAAACGTGGCTGCCCTTTTGCCTCAATTCGATGAATCCAGCGCGCTTGAGGGCGCGAACGAGGCGCTCTCCGGAAATACTCGGCAGCTTCGGCATTTACCTGGCGATTTCGACAATCGTCCAGAAGGGTTGCTGTTGGGAGAAGTTATTCTCGGGTCCGCCCCAGGTTTCGAGGTAAAGCTCAATCGCTTCACCGAGATTCGACCGTGCGGACTCGATGTCTTCCCCTTGAGAAGTCACATCGAGTTCAGGGCAGCGAGCCACATACAAGTTGGCCTCTTTTGTGATCAGGGCGGAAAAGCGGTAGGTCATATTTAAATGCTAATGGAAGCGGGCAGTGGAAGCAAGCCGCGCGGTCGAAAAGATTAGCGGCATAGTTTAGCGCAACTCGAGTGAGGATACATGGCGGACGAACCTAAACAGGCACACATGATTCCGGTCGAAATTGAGGCCGAGATGAAGAAGTCTTACCTCGATTACGCGATGAGCGTAATCGTGGCGCGCGCGATTCCCGATGTGCGCGACGGGTTAAAGCCCGTGCAGCGGCGCATCCTCGTGGCCATGAACGATCTGGGCCTGGCGTCGAATCGCGGCTACCGCAAATGCGCGAAGATTTGCGGCGATACTTCCGGAAACTATCACCCGCACGGTGAAGCCGTGATCTATCCCACGCTCGTGCGTCTCGCGCAATCGTTCAACATGCGCTACCCGCTGATCGACGGTCAGGGAAATTATGGCTCGGTGGACGGCGATCCTCCAGCGGCCATGCGGTACACCGAGGCGCGCCTGGCGCGAATCAGCGAAGAAATCTTGGCCGACCTCGAAAAAGAGACGGTCGACTTCATTCCCAATTTCGATCAGACGCGCGAAGAGCCGGTCGTGCTGCCTTCGAGAACTCCGAATCTGCTGGTGAACGGCGCGAGCGGTATCGCGGTCGGCATGGCGACAAACATTCCGCCGCACAATCTGGGCGAAATCATCGACGCCACCGTGATGTTAATCGAGAAGCCGGACACGACGCTGAAGGAAATCATGAAGCTGGTGCCGGGGCCGGATTTCCCGACCGCTGGATACATTTCCGGCAGCGACGGCATCGTCTCAGCATACAAAACGGGCCGCGGCAGCTTCATCATGCGCGCCAAGGCCGCGATCGAAACATTCGCCAAGGACCGCGAGAGTATCGTCATTACCGAGATTCCGTATCAGGTGAATAAGTCGCGGCTGATCGAGCGCATTGCCGAGCTGGTGCAGGCAAAAAAGATCGAAGGCATTTCCGACGTGCGCGATGAGTCCGATCGCGAAGGAATGCGCATCGTCATTGAAGTAAAGCGCGGCGAAGAACCGAAAATTATTTTGAATCATCTTTTCAAGCTCACGCAGATGCAGGAATCGTTCGGAATGATTCTGCTGGCGATTGTGAACGGACAGCCGCGCGAGCTGGGCCTGCTGCCGCTGCTGAAACTGTTCATCGAGCATCGCATCGAAGTCGTGCGGCGGCGCACGCAGTTCGAGTTGCGCAAGGCCGAAGAGCGCGAGCACATCCTGCTCGGCTTCCGAAAAGCGCTCGAGCACCTGGACGACATCATCAAGCTGATCCGCAAGAGCAAATCTCCCAAGGAAGCGCGCGAAGGTTTGATGGAAACCTGGGAATTCTCGGAACGCCAGGCGCAAGCCATCCTCGATCTGCAATTGCACCGCCTGACGCAGCTTGAGCGCGAAAAAATCATCGAAGAACTGAAGCAAATTCAAGCATTGATCGCGGACCTGAAGGAAATCCTGGCCAGCGAGAAAAAATTGAAGGCTGTGATAACCAAGGAGTTGCGCGAAGTCCAGAAAGATTTCGCCGACCCGCGCCGCACAGAAATCGTCGAAAGCGTCGAAGAGATCAAGCTCGAAGACTTGATCGCCGACGTCGACATGGCCATCACCGTCAGCCATGCGGGCTACATCAAGCGCACTCCCGTGGATGTCTACCGCCATCAATCGCGCGGCGGCAAGGGCCGCATCGGCGCGAAAACTCGCGAGGAAGATTTCGTCGAGTATTTATTTGTCGCGTCGGCGCATAGTTACATCCTGCTCTTCAGCTCGAAGGGCCGCGTGTACTGGCTCAAAGTGTATGAGGTTCCCGAGGCCGCGGCGGCCACCCGCGGCAAGGCAATTTCGAGCCTCGTGAAATTTCAGGAAGACGAGCGCCTGACCGCGGTGGTTGCGGCGACAAATCTCGAGCAGGAAGGCACGTTCATTTTCCTGGCGACGCGCAACGGCACCGTGAAGAAGACGGCTCTAAGCGAATTCTCCAATCCGCGTTCGAGCGGCATCATCGCCATCAACCTCGAAAAAGACGATGAGCTGATCGGCGCGCACCTCACCGACGGCAAGCAGATGATTTTCCTCGCCAGCCATGACGGACAGGCGAACTTGTTCCGCGAAACCGAAGTGCGCTCGATGGGCCGCAACGCCGGCGGCGTAAACGGAATGGATTTGGCCAAGGGCGACTACCTGGTGGGCATGGAGCCCGTCCAGCCGGACTTTGAAATCATCAAGAAAGAATCGAAGCTGGACACGCAGAACCTCGATGAGATCGAAAACGAAGTCATCAAGGAATCGCTGACGTCGCTGATGCTGACGGTTTCCGAAAAAGGATTTGGGAAGCGCACACCACTGGCCGAATACCGCATCACCTCGCGCGGCGGCAAGGGCGTGATCAATTTGAAGTCCACAGATCGCAACGGCCCCGTTGTCGCGGCGCTCCAGGTAACCGAAGAGTCCGACGTCATGATCATCACCGAGTACGGCAAAGTAATCCGTGTCCACGCCAACGAGATCCGCGAGGCAGGCCGCTCGACTCAGGGCGTACGCCTGCTGCGCCTCGAAGATGGCGATAAAATCGCCGCCGCCGCATCGATTCAGGAAGATGAGGAAGTCGCAGAAGAAAAGAAGTAGAGCAACGCGGCGCTAACAAATAAGATATACGGCATGTCCGCCGAACCCGAGCCGCTACCGCCGATCTTCACCGCGCATCTTTTCCCGAAGCTCGAAGGGATGCTGATCAAGCTTCTGCGATCGCTCACGCCGCAAGACTGGGAAAAACAAACGCTGGCGCCGAAATGGAAAGTCAAGGACGTTGCGGCGCACTTGCTCGATACCGAACTTCGCAAACTCGCTGCCTCCCGTAATCGCCACACACACGAAAATCCAAAGATCACATCCAACGCAGATCTGCTTGCGCTCATCGACGCCCTGAATGCGGAAGGCGTCCAGAAGTACCGCCAGCTGAGCGCTGGTGAATTGATTGCAAGGATGGAGTTGGCCTCACGGGAAAGCGCTGACTATCACCAATCGCTCGATCCATTCGCGCCGGCGATGTTCTCCGTCAGTTGGGCTGGCGAGGAAGTATCCGCCAACTGGTTCGACACCGCGCGTGAATTTACCGAGCGTTGGCACCACCAGCAGCAAATCAGAATTGCAATTGAAAAGCCGGGTATCATGACACGAGAGTTTTACTTTCCGGTTCTCGACTGTTTCATCCGCGCGTTGCCCCATGCTTACAGCGCCGTGCCCGCGGAGCGCGGGACGCTGGCGCAATTTAATATTGCCGGTGACTGCGGTGGAAGCTGGTATTTGTTGCGGGACATTGAGACATGGGAACTGGTTTCTTGCGCCACTGGAGAAAAAGTTTCAGAGACTACCGTCCCGCAGGAAATCGCCTGGCGCATTTTTACCAAGGGAATTGCATTCGATGCGGCGAAGGCGCAGGTTCAGGTGAAGGGTCAAAGCGAAATCGGCCTGCACATACTTAGAATGGTTTCCATCGTCGGTTGATCGACTGATGGTTGATCAGCAACCGAGCCGGTTACTTTTCTCCGACGTAATAGCCCGGCCGGGTGCGGACCTTAACTCCGGGACGATCCACAGTCACCTTGATCTCATGAAAACCTGAGGAATCAGAATTGTTGGGATGGTAAGTCAGCGTGTACTGAGCATTGAGTTCGGCACCAATTTCGTCGATCGCTTTCTCGATAGACCTGTCGCGGAAAGTGGACTCGTACATGCCTCCGGTGGCAACCGTCGCGACTTCCAGAGGTCGATCCTTTACAACGGCAGTCGCGTGTTGTACGACCCACACAGCAAGTGCAAGCACATCGATATTGCCCTCGCGTTGCTGCTGCTCGCTCGTGGGCGTCTGCGCCGTCCCGGGAATCGGCGGCATTCCAAACGTGCCGGGAGGGTTCGCTGAAATGGGGCCGGATTGCGAAGGAGGTGAGCGCAGCTGAGCTGCTGTCGTCGAAAGGCCAACGCTGTAAATAACGATGTTGGAAAGCTGCGCGTCGCGCAGCACGGCTCCTAGTTTTATTTCGCTTCCGGTGTCACTCGCCTCAGCGACAACGACCATTACGCGCCGCCGGTTGGCGGGACGTTCGCGCAATAAGCTCACCGCCGTAGACATCGTATCGTACAATCGCGCGCCGCTATTCCCCGCCTTCAGATTTGCTATTGTTTTTTCGATCTTGTCATGGTCCGCGGTAAACGGCATCAGATTTTGGACAGAATCATCGTAACCAAGAACCGCGGCGTCGCCAGATGGGCCGATCATCGTCTGCGTGAACAGGATCGCGGACTTCTGCACCGCAGGCAGCAGCGGCGCGATGCGTGAACTGTTTTCAAACACCAGTACAGCCGAAAGCGGCTCTGTGCCCAGGTCAAATGTGTCGATCTTCTGCTCGAAGCCGTTATCGAGCACGTGGAAATCTCTTTGCTGAAGGTCCAGGACAAGCTCACCATTGGCGTCGTGGACGGCGACAGGAACGTTCACCTCCGCGACCTTCACGCGAATTGTGTTTTCCGGCGCCTTTTGCACGGTATCGCCTGGCTTTGGCGCGATCGGCCCCGGCGTTCCCTGAGAGTGCGCGGATAAGCCGCAAAACGCGATCCCCCCCGCAAGCAGAGCGATACCGGCAACGAGAGCTCGTCTCAAAATCATACCTACCAGTCTACTCCTTTGGAGGCATAAATGGGCCCGCGCGTTGGCCGTCACAGAAACCTAGGTGCACAGACGGCACATCAAAAAGCCGTGAAGCTGGCGTTCTTACGGAGCCCCTGCGTAAAATGAAGAATCGCGTGAAAGTTTTGGCGGGATCAGCGCTTCAGTGTGACCCTCGCTGGGGAAGCGTTCAGCATAAGTAGCGCCCGCACCGTTTTGCAGTGGAGGTTTCATGAGCCGTGGGCCCGGAAGCAAGAAACCCGGAATCAAGAAAATAGTCCGCAAACCAAGTCGAGAAATTGATCCGCCGTATCGCGATCCTGTGTTCATGGAGAGTTTGCCGGCGCGCCCTGTCCGGATCCTCACCGAATACATTGATCCGCTCGAGAGGTTCCGGCGCGAAAAAGTGGGCGACACAATCGTGATGTTCGGCTCGGCTCGAATTCTCTCGCGCGAAAAAGCTCTGGCGCGTCTGCGGAAGTTGCAAAAGAGAGTCAAAGGCCGCGGAACTCCCGAAATTCGGAAAGATATCCGCGAAGCCAAAGCGTTGCTCGAGATGTCCCGCTATTACGAGGAGGCGCGAGAACTGGCGCGACGCATCACGACCTGGGCCATGTCGCTCGGCGACAATCCGCGAAGATTCGTCATCTGTTCAGGAGGCGGCCCTGGAATTATGGAGGCGGCCAACCTCGGCGCGGCTGAGGCCGGCGGAAAATCAATCGGCCTGAGCATTCAACTGCCGCACGAACAGCGGCCCAATGATTACATAAGCCCCGAGTTGAGCTTCATGTTTCATTATTTTTTCATGCGTAAATTGTGGTTTGCTCAACTTGCTAAAGCGCTGATCATTTTCCCTGGCGGGTTCGGCACCATGGACGAGCTCTTGGAAATGCTCACTTTGATGCAGACCGGCAAACTGCAGCGGCGCAATCTCATTCTGATCTACGGGCGCAAATACTGGGACCGCGTGCTGAACTGGAAACACATGCAGCGTTGCGGCACAATTGACGAACATGAATATGGACTACTGGAGTTTGCCGATACTGTCGACCAGGCATTTGAGCGCGTCCGTAAAGGCCTCGAAATGCACCACATGAAGCCTGATGCGCTACTACAGTAGTGTCTAAGGTGTTCCTGGTAGAAGCCATTTGTTTTCATCGTATTACAAGAAATTCTGCAACTCCCGGCTGCTCCCTGCCATCTAATCAGATGTAAGCGCAAGGCCCCGGCCAGCCCTGGGTAATCAAACGCACCTGGGAGGTGCCATATGGTCTGGACGAAAATGCTGATGAAAACAAGCCTTGTTGCCACGTTAGCGGGTGGATTCATGTTCTTCGGTAATGCCACGAACGTCCGCGCTGATGACAGGGAAAGCTGCTACCAAAACGTCCAGAATTTGGAACGGAAACTTGATCGCGATGTCGAACGCCACGGCGCAGATAGCCGCCAGGCAAAACACGATCGGCATGAAATGGAAGAAGCACGCGATAGCTGCCAACGTCGCTTCGGCGACTATGACCGCGACCGTGGTCGCGATCACCACGACAACGACGACCGATACCGGTAAGAGCCGGCGTCATTTGTCGGCTGCGAACACTTCATAGAACAGAAAACGGGCCGCTCATTCAAGGGCGGCCCGTTTTCTAATTTGGTCGGGCTGTCGCGTGTCCGCGCCGTGATGGAAGTTCAATTTCAGTTTCTGGAAGCCACCAGGAAATCCGAAAATACCGCTTCAAATCGCCGTTTTTCGTCCTGGTCATGCAGCATCACGACGGGGGCAATGCGCAGGGAATGCCGGCAGGAATGGCAAGCCGCCATCTCACCCTGCAAGTCCTGCAAAAATCCATCGGTAAAATGATACTGGTCGCGAGTGCGCCGCGCCGACTTCATGCCGGGCTCACCGCAGTACGGACAGTTATATTCAACTAAATCTTCCTGTGGATCGCGATCCAGCGCGGCCCAACCCGTGTAACGAACCCCAACTGCTTCTTTCGAATGAAGACCCATGAATGACCTCTCTCCTTGACCAAAACCTGCAACCGTATCTATCAGATGCGCAAGATAAGCGAAGTGGTGCAGACAAATTCGGGGTCACGTAAATTTATCTAACTGCTGGTCTTACTGACAAAAAAACGCGCTTGATGCCTGCGCGTTCATTTCTCAGAGACGAGCTCGGGAACTTTGCTCCGGCCACGGTGTCCAACTGAACGAGGGCGCGCACCTCACATCATTCCTGCAAAAGACGGCAAACCGGTCGCGGACCGGGCGCCGCCGAAAACAGACCCGGGCTTCGCTTATTTATCCTGAATTCAGAAGGCGAGCCCGCCGGGGACCGGGTGTGGGCTCTACTTGGAGCCCGCCGGAAACAGTGGGGCTCTACTTGGAGCCCGCCAGAAAGAGGCGCGTCCATGGAAGACAAAAGAAAACCAAGAACTGAACCAGAACACGCGACCCAACCATCAGCTCTCGGCCGATGTTTGGTCGAAGGCGATGCGGCGACGAAGATACGAGATCGCCGCCGGCGTTAGAGAGGCGCTCGGGATTTCGTTTGCTATCGAATCCGCCATGCTCGCGCTTCTCATTATCGTGCCTTTGATGACCAGCGTGGCTCAGCCGCATTTGAATTCGACATTGTATGTGCCGATCGCATTCGGCGGGTCGCGCGTGCCCACTGAGCCGCCGCGAGCGCCCTCCAGCATCCGCCGCTTCGAGAAATTTCACGCATCTTCGTTCACATTTGTGATGAAACCTGCGGCACAGCGTCCTGCAGCGTATGCGGAGGAGGACGCTGACACTTCGATTTCCGGTGCAGGTCCGCTTGGAGATTTGTACTCTTCTGGAGCAACCTCGACTCTCGGCTTCCAACCACCAGGTGCGCCGGT
>JAOAPW010000217.1 GCA_025463105.1 Candidatus Acidiferrum typicum
GGTCTCGGGGTGAAGGAGACGCAGCATACAGTCGTGTTTGAAGTGGCCATGGCCGCGACCAAGACGCAGATCAAGGAAGCGGTTCAGAAGATTTTTAAAGTGAAGGTTGCCGGAGTGCGCACGGGAATTTTTCACGGCAAATTTCGCCGCCGCGGCCGCGCCGAAGGTCATCGCCGCGATTGGAAAAAGGCTTACGTAAAACTGGCGGCCGGCGAAAAAATGATCGAGTACGCAGACAATCTTTAACCCGGGGCTCAAGCCCGGGGTTTCGGCTGAGATTTCGAAAATCGGGAAATTCAGCGGGAACCTGCGGGGCGTGCCAGAGGAAAAGAGAACGTTATGGCACTGAAAAGCTTTAATCCGTATACAGCATCGCGGCGCTTCGTGACCATGCTCGATAAGAGCGAAATCACCAAGCAGACGCCGGAAAAATCGCTGGTCGAGCCGAAGAAGCGCTCGGGCGGACGCAACTCGCATGGTGAGATCACCATCTGGCATCGTGGCGGCGGTCACAAGAAGCAGTACCGCACAATCGATTTTCGCCGTGAGAAGAAAGGCATACCGGCGCAGGTTGCGGCAATTGAATACGACCCGAACCGCTCGGCGCGTCTGGCGCTCCTGCATTACGCTGACGGCGAGAAGCGTTACATCCTGCATCCAATTGGATTAGAGGTGGGAATGACGGTGCAGACGGGCGAAGGCGCGGACATTTTGCCTGGAAACGCCATGCCCATCCGGTTCATCCCGCCCGGAACGCAGTTGCACAACCTGGAACTGCAGCCCGGCAAGGGCGCGCAGGTGGTGCGTGCCGCGGGCGGCTCGGCGCAGCTCTTGAGCAAGGAAGGCGACATCGCGCTGGTTAAGCTGCCTTCAGGTGAAGTTCGCAAGTTTGGTTTGGATTGCATGGCCACCATCGGCCAGGTCGGAAATCTCGACCATGAGAACGTCACGTACGGCAAGGCTGGGCGAACGCGCTGGCATGGGCGGCGTCCGACGGTACGCGGCGTGGCCATGAATCCGGTTGACCATCCGCACGGCGGAGGAGAAGGCCGCGTCAAGGGTAATCACCCGCAGACACCGTGGGGATTCCCCACGCTGGGTGCCAAGACGCGCCGCAATCGGCGGTCAGATAAGCAGATTGTGGAACGGCGCAAGCCGTAAGAGTTTATTCGGGGATTGTCCGGGGGAGTGGTTAATCGCAGTAAAAATGTCAGCCTGGCGCGGCGGGCATTGAGAGAAAACTATGAGCGCAACAAGAAGCAGGAGAACACGTACGACAGCACGCCGGGTAACGCGAGCGCGTAAATCGGTTCGGCCGGCGCGTCCGGCAAAGCCGGTAAAACCCGCAGCGCGGTTTGTAGCCGCACCGCCCGTGCAGGTGCAGTACAGGTTGTGCAAGCCCGGATGGGCCGTGGCCGTGGAGAAAACGCCGAACGCGCAAGGCACGCGATTTGTTTGCCCGTTCTGCCCGCTTTCACACCGCGTTCCGGGACCTGTGCGGGGCTTCCGCAAACTGCGGCGCGCGCAATGGATCAAGCTGCGCCGGGTTGAAGAATAAGTCGATAAGTTAAGACGAGTAAGCAGATCGGGAAATGAAATCGACGAGTATCTGAGCAGTACGGAGAAACAATGGCACGCTCGCTTAAAAAAGGTCCGTTCATCGATGACCACCTGCGCGTAAAGGTGGAGGGAATGAACGCGCGCAATGAAAAGAAAGTCATCAAGACGTGGTCGCGCCGTTCGACGATTCTCCCCGACATGATTGGGCACACCATCGCGGTGCACAACGGCAGAAAATTCATTCCCGTGTACGTGACCGAGCAAATGATCGGACACAAGCTTGGAGAGTTTGCGCCAACGCGCACGTTCAAGGGCCACGCCGTGAAGGCTGCGCTCGAGCGTGCGGCGGGTGTTGCCGGCGCTCCAGGAGCACCGGGCGCGCCAGCAGGCGGCGCGGGACCGGCCGGGGGCGGCGCACCGGCTGCGCCAAAAGGTTAATTTATGGCAAACGTCACGGCTAACGAAACAGACCAGGCTCCGGCGATTGAGGCAGTAGCGATGGCGCGGCACGTTCGCGCGTCTCCCCAGAAGATTCGCCTGGTGGTGGACTTGATCCGCGGGCAGCGCGCCGAAGATGCGCTGCAGATTTTGCGCTTCACGAAGAAGCGCGCGACGCGCGACGTCGAGAAAGTGCTGCGCAGCGCCATTGCCAACGCTGAACGCAAGGCAGAAGATGCCGGCGCATCGCTCGATGTCGATCATCTTTTTGTTTCACGCTGTTTTGTGAACGAAGGGTCGCGCTGGAAGCGTCTGCGGCCGGCGCCGATGGGCCGCGCATTCCGTTACCAGCGCCGCACAGCGCACATCGTCGTCGGCGTTGTCGAACACCATCACGCGGTGCAGCAGCGCGTCGCCGCTGCCGCGGCCGAAGCGGAATCGCACAAGGGCGTTAAAGGCGCGGTGAAAAAGGCCCGCCAGGCGCTGACCGGAAAGAAAAAGCAGGGCGGAAAGAACAGGAAGTAGCGGAGGAAGCTTTGGGACAGAAGACACATCCATACGGATTCCGGCTCGGCTACAACAAGCCGTGGAAATCGCGCTGGTACGCCGACCGCGATTATGCCGACCTGCTGCATGAGGACGTTGCGCTGCGCAAGCAGTTGAAGGACAAGCTGCGTTCCGCCGGGATCAGCTCGATCGATATCGAGCGCGCCGCCAACAAGCTTGTGATTCGCCTGTTCACAGCGCGTCCGGGAATCATCATTGGACGCAAGGGCGCGGAAATCGACAAGCTCAAGGGTGAAATTCAAAAGCGCACGAAACGCGAAGTTCACGTCGACATCCAGGAAGTTCACCGTCCGGAACTGGACGCGCAACTGGTAGCCGAATCGATTGCCTTGCAACTCGAGAAGCGCGTTGCGTTTCGCCGGGCCATGCGCAAAGCGGTGGATTCAGCGCTGCGTTTCGGCTGCAAGGGAATCAAGGTTCGCGTTGCCGGCCGTTTGAATGGCGCGGAAATCGCGCGTAAGGAATGGTACCTGCAAGGACGGTTGCCGCTGCAAACTCTTCGCGCGGACATTGATTTCGGTTTTGCCGAAGCCCACACGTCTTACGGAGTGATTGGCGTGAAGTGCTGGGTGTATCAAGGCGAAAAGATTCCCGAGCGCGGGCAGAAAAAAGTTGTGGCGCTCGCGGCGGCTGTCTAACCGCAGCAGATTATTTCGATGGAAGGGTGTAAGGGACTCCGACGATGTTAATGCCAAAGAAAGTGAAGTACCGCAAACAGCAGCGCGGGCGCCGCAAGGGCAAAGCCTGGCGCGGAGGCGAACTGTCCTTCGGCGAGTATGGCCTGAAGGCGCTCGAGCCGGCATGGATTACCGACCGGCAAATCGAAGCCTCGCGCGTGGCCATCACGCGATTTATCAAGCGCGGCGGAAAACTGTGGATCCGGATATTTCCGGACAAGCCGTTCACCAAGAAGCCGGCGGAAACCCGCATGGGTAAGGGCAAAGGCGCGCCGGAAAAGTGGGTGGCGGTGGTGAAGCCCGGACGCGTGATGTTTGAAATGGCAGGCGTGGATCTGGCGACGGCGAAGGAAGCGATGACCCTGGCGGCTCACAAGCTGCCGATTCACACGCGGTTCGTCAGCCGCGAGGGAGCACTCTAATGGCGCGGGGAATCGAGAAGTTGCGCGATCAGGGCACATCGGAGCTGGGCGCGCGCGCGAACGAACTCGCCGAACAGGTATTTCGGTTGCGATTTCAGTTGTCAACAGGGCAGGCCGAAGCGGTTACCAAACTTCGCTCCGCCCGGAAAGATCTTGCACGCGTCAAGACCTTGCTGCGCGAGCGCGAATTGAGGAAGACAGATGGCAAGTGAAACTGCGACGGCCCCCGCGCGGCTCCATCGCCAGGTACTGACCGGCGTGGTGACCAGCGCGAAGATGGAAAAAACGATTGTGGTGAAGGTGACTCGCCTGGTGCAGCACAAGCTGTATACCCGCGTAATGCGAGTCACGAAGAAATTTTATGCGCATGACGAAAAGCGCGAGGCGCGCCTGGGCGACAGGGTAAAAATCGTCGAAACCCGGCCGATGTCAAAACTGAAACGCTGGCGGCTCGCCGAGGTGCTTACGCGCAGCACCCGGGTAAATTAACTTGCGCATGAGGGAATAAGGACAACTGCCATGATTCAAATGAGAAGCTGGCTGACGGTAGCCGACAATTCAGGAGCGCGACAATTGACGTGTATCCTGCCGCTCGGCGGCGATGTGGGAAGCCGCGCGGGACTAGGCGACGTAATTACCGCCGCGGTGAAGGAAGCCGCGCCGGACAGCCCGATCAAGAAGGGCAAAGTCGTGAAGGCCGTGGTGGTGCGGACGCGCAAGGAGCACCGGCGGAAGGACGGCACCTACATCCGTTTTGACGATAACGCCGCGGTGCTGATCAACGATGCCAACGAACCGGTGGGCACGCGCGTTTTCGGGCCCGTGGCCCGCGAACTGCGCGAAAAGAAATTCGCGAAGATTGTTTCGCTTGCGCCGGAGGTCTGGTGAG
>JAOAPW010000161.1 GCA_025463105.1 Candidatus Acidiferrum typicum
CCAGATAATTGTTGGAGCTGAGATTGATAACATCCTTGCCGTCGAAGTTCGCGAGTGGCTTTTGCTCGCCCTCGAGTACGCGCAGGCGGAAATGCAGCCCCTTGGCGTCTAACTCCGCGAGTTGGTCGTGCAGATAAGAGAGCGGATTGTGGGTTGTGGTCGTCATTGGAAATTCAAACCTGTAAATATCGGTTCAATTTATATCGGGACATCGAGTTTCCCTGTACATCGAAAAATCCCCGGGTCTGAACGGGCTACAACTTCCTCATGAATTGTATTCCGCCTCACAGAGGCGGGGTTTCCTCCCGCGCTCACACCGTTATTGTACGCGCTCGAATGGATAGCCCGCCGCTTCGAGCGCCGCAGTCAGGTCCGCGACATGCTCTGGCCCGCGCGTTTCCATCGTAATGTCAATCACGGTGTCGCCAAGCACCACGCCGTAATACGCGCGGTCGTATATCGTCTCGACGATGTTGGCTTTTTGATCCGCAATGACGGCCGAGAGTCTCTGCAAGGCGCCGGGATGATCCGGCAGATGAATTCGCAGCCGGACGAGGCGCCCGTCTTTGACCAATCCTCGCTCGATAATGAGCGATAGCAGCGAAACATCGATATTTCCCGCGCTGACCAGCACTCCAAGTTTTTTCCCGTGATTGGGGACTTTCTTGTTTAACACGGCCGCCGTCGCCGCCGCGCCCGCGCCCTCGGCCAGGGTTTTTTCTTTTTCGAGAAGCTGGAGAATCGCGCTGGCAATTTCTTCCTCGTCGACAGTCACGATATCGTCCACGTATTTCTGGACCAGTGGAAACGTAAGCGTTCCCGCGCAGCGCACGGCAATCCCATCCGCGATGGTTTTGTTCGCCGGCAAGGTGACCAGTTCATTCTGTTCGATTGCCGCCTTCATGGAAGCCAGCTTCGACGATTGCACGCCGATAATCTGAATCTTCGGATTCGTTTCCTTCACCGCGCAGGCAACCCCGGCGATCAAGCCGCCGCCTCCCACGGGAATGATGAGGATGTCAAGATCGCCATGCTGCTCGAGCATTTCGATTCCCAGCGTTCCCTGGCCGGCGATCACGGCTTCGTCATCAAAGGGATGAATGAACGTCAGCTTCTGTTCCTGGCACCGTCGCAGCGCTTCCTCGCAGGCTTCGTCGTAATTCGCGCCGGCAAGGATTACTTCGGCGCCGTACCCGCGCGTGGCCGACACTTTCACGAGCGGAGTCGTGAGCGGCATGCAGATTTGCGCCTTGATGCCGCGCTTGGTCGCGTGATACGCCACAGCCTGCGCGTGGTTTCCGGCGGACGCCGCGATCACCCCCCGTCGCCGCTCGTCCGCGGTCAGCATCAGAATCTTGTTCAGCGCGCCGCGCTCTTTGAACGCGCCCGTCATCTGCAGATTCTCGAGCTTCAGGAAAATCGAATTGCCCGTCTGCAGGGAAAACTTTTCGGAATGAACGAAGGGTGTAGCGACAATCGATCCGCGGATGCGCTCGCGCGCTTCCTGGATCGCGCGAAGCGTCAGCATCGGCAGCGGCATGTTCTGCACTGTCATAATTAATTTCTCACCTGTTGCATCTCTATAGCATTACATAAGCTGGAGGTCGAGGCCAACCGGTGAATCGATGGGACGATTCTCAGGTGGATTGACTGTAAACCCGCACCCTTAAAAATCAAGGGTGCGGCACCCAAAGCTCCGCAACGAATTGTTGATATTTCCACCGGCGCGAGCGCGTATCCGATTATAACTACCCACGATGATTGAAATGCCCGTACAATGCGGGCCATTCGACGCTCGCTCCGCCGCTCACGCTGAGGTGAAGCAATGAACGACCATGCCGCACCGTCTAAAACGAAACAATCGCTCTTAAGCCGGTTGGTTTGGTTTTTATTAAAGGTGGTGGGAACGCTGCTCGCGCTTATTATACTTGCAGTTATTGCGTTCAACATTTATTTGTCGTCTCGACCCGCTCCAAGATTTGTTCGCCCGGTGGGCACAATCAAAGTGCCTGCTCCATTCCGCGTGGGCCGCGCGTTCATCGATTACATGACGATTGATGGCCAGCGGCTCTACGCAGGTTATGCCAGCCACGGCCTCGTGAGTGTAATCGATATTGCGAGCGGGCAGCCCGCTGGAACAGTCACCGGCATGGGGCGCGTGCATGGCGTTGCCGTCGTCGCCGACCGCAATCTCGGGTTCGCGAGCGACAGCGGAGACGACACCGTCGGCGTATTCGATCTGAGTACGCTAAAGCTCTTGCAGAAGATTTCCGCGGGTCTCGATACCGATGCGATCATCTACGACCGGAAACTGAATCTGGTTTATGCCGGGAATCATGACGGCAAGACCGCCACGCTGATAGACGCTGATACGCGGAAGGCGGTCGCTAACGTGCAGCTCGGCGGCCAGCCGGAATACCCGCAAGCCGATCCCGCATCCGGGATCATTTATCAAAATCTGGAAGACACAAGTGAACTCGTGGTCGTCGATCCGCAGAAGCACGCAGTGACCCAGCGTTATAAACTTGGACCCTGCGAAGGGCCGACCGGGCTGGCTCTCGATGCCGCGAATCACCGCCTGTTTTCCGCCTGCCGCAGCAAGCAGCTCGTCGTGCTCAACTCGGATACCGGAGAAATTGTCGCCAAACTTCCCATCGGCGCCGCCGTGGACGGAGTGGATTACGACCCCGTTTTGCGGCGCGTTTATACTGCCAACGCCATCGGCAATATGACCGTGATCCAGCAGGATTCCGCCGATCAGTATCGTGTGCTCGAAAATGCGCCCACACATTTCGGCGGCCATTCCGTTGTCATCGATCCCACCACGCATCGCATCTACGTTGCGTACTTCGGATCAATCGCCGTCTACGATGCGGTTCCCCAACCTTGAAGAAGAGCGCGTCCCATTTCGTTCATGCCGCGACTTGTGTCCGGTGGTAGCGTCGCACGCGGATTTTGCTCTCGGATTTAAGCGCTTTGGCTAAATCGTAGTTAGATTGCATACGCACCCAGGCTTGCGCGGTTCCGCCGAAAGCTTTGGCGAGGCGAATCGCCATTTCGGGACTGATGCCGGCCTTTTCATTGACGAGGTTATTCAGAGTTTGCCGGGAGACTCCGAGGACCTTCGCGCCTGAGGTTACGCTCAGTCCGAGCGGATGGAGGCACTCCTCGCGAACGATGCGTCCGGGGTGAGGCGGGTTCTTCATAGCCATGGTCGTGTACTTTCTCCTGTTCGTTGTCCACTAACTTAGCATCAAACTCACCCATTCTGGCGGGGGAACTACGCTTCCGTTACAATCGCGCACGAATTGAGCGCTCCGGTTCGCGCTTGCGCCGGAGAGGAGAGACGCGTGAGTTTCAGTCAGCGCCTGCAGGAAATTCGTGATGGCTTCGAGCCCGCCTTCTGGGTCGCTAACATCAGTGAAATTTTCGAGCGGCTTTCCTACTACGGCGCCTTTTCCTCACTCGCCAACTATCTCCACGAATCGCTCAACATTCCCACGCAGCAAACGGGCGCGCTGGCTGGCCTGTTTGGGGGGATGGTCTGGTTTCTGGCGATTCTGGGAGGCGCCGTGGCGGACCGGCTCGGCTTCCGGCGCGCGCTGTCACTTGCCTATCTGATTTTGGCCTGCGCGTATTTCCTGCTTGGCTCGCTTGGATCGGCTTGGATGGCGCCGGTGCGTTCTGCTGTGCCGTTAACGGGCTTGCTGGCGTTCGTGCTGGTGCTTCCTGCGCTGGGAATTGCTATGGTCAAGCCCAGCGTGGTGGGAACAACTGCGCGCGCTTCGAGTGAAAATGTGCGCTCGATCGGATATTCAATTTACTACACGCTGGTAAATATCGGCGGAGCGGCGGGTCCTTATGTTGCCTCGTGGGCGCACCGCCACCTCGGGGTTGAAAATGTTTTTCGCGTTTCCGCGCTGAGTGTGCTGCTGATGTTCTTTGCCGTGCTTCTGTTTTTCAAGGAGCCCCGGCGATCCGGCGAAGCAAAAACGGCCAGCCTGGCGGAAACGGCAAAAAATCTTTTCACTGTGTTTACGAATCCGCGGTTCATGCTTTTCCTGCTGATTTTTTCCGGCTACTGGATCGTGTTCTGGCAGCAATACATCGTCCTGCCGATTTACATTCACGGGTACATCGATCCGCACGCCGACGTGGAACTGATTTTGATCACCGACGCTGCCACGGTGATTTGTCTGCAATTTCTGGTCACCTATCTGACGCGAAAAATTCCCGCGTTTCGCGCCATCACCATCGGGACGCTGGTGTCCGCTCTGGGCTGGCTGATTGTTGCGTCTCATCCCGCGGTCTGGGCCGTGGTGCTCTCCATTTTTGTCGTTGCGCTGGGCGAGATCGTGCTCTCGCCGCGCTACTACGAATACATTTCGCGGCTGGCTCCCCCGGGACAACAGGGCACCTACATGGGCTTCGCGTTTCTGCCCATCGGGATCGGATCACTCGTGGGAGGTTGGCTGGGCGGACGGCTGATGCATCACTACGGCGAAGTTGTGCAACATCCCGCGCAGGTGTGG
>JAOAPW010000255.1 GCA_025463105.1 Candidatus Acidiferrum typicum
GAGCCAAAGGGGAGAGTTGGACTGGCAGCCGTGGCCGAATACATGTCAAACTTCTCGCCATTGGCTGTTTTCCGGCCCTGGAACTTCGGCCCATACCAGCTTGTGCGCCCTGACCAAGCCCTTATCGGCTTAATCGGCTGCGTGGGATGTGCTACAAGCGGAGCTTCAAGGCCTTGTGCCAAAAGGAACATAAGCGGCACCCAGCGGAGCGCGGCCCAAATCATAAAAATACGCCTGCGCATCTTTTCCTCCCAGAGGCCGAAGACACAACAAGCGTACCACCCAAGAACCGCCGATTCAAGGATTATCGGCGTGCAGTGTTCCAATTAAGTCACTGATTTTATGGATGTTAGCCTTGCTACAGCTCTTTTCCACCGTATCTACCAGATTTCCGCAGGCTCCCGGATCGGAAAAATTAGCGGTTCCAACTTGCACAGCCCGCGCCCCCACAATCATGTATTCAAAAATATCCTCTACCTTCTCGATTCCGCCGAGACCCACAATCGGAATTTTCACGGCGCGGCTTGACTCGTAGACCAGCCGGAGCGTAATGGGCCGAATCGCCGGGCCCGAAAGGCCGCCCGTGAGTCGGCCAAGCCGGGATTTACGGGTTCGAGTGTCAACGCTCATGCCCTGGTAGGTATTCGCTACGGTGAGGGCATCCGCTCCGGCGTCTTCGGCGGCGCGGGCGATCGCGGCGATGTCGGTTACGTTCGGCGAAAGCTTTACCCAGAGGGGACGTTTGGCAGCATTTCGCGCGGCTGCAACGACTTCGCCAACCATCTGAGGGTCACTTCCAAACTGGATTCCGCCATGCGCTGTATTAGGGCAGGAGATGTTCAGTTCGTACGCTGCCAGGCCTTCCGCATCTTCCAGGATTCGTATTACACCGACATATTCTTCAACGGTGCAGCCGAACACGTTTGCAATCACCGCAGTCCGGTAAGACCGCAGCGCGGGCAATTTCTCGGCGACGAAGGCCCGCACGCCAATATTCTGCAGGCCTATCGCGTTCAGCATGCCCGAAGGGGTTTCGCACAAGCGTGGAGGCGGCGCGCCTGCCATGGGTTCGAGTGAGAGTCCTTTAACGACGATACCGCCGAGCCGGTTTAAATCGACCAAATGAGCGAATTCTACGCCGTAACCGAACGTGCCGCTGGCGGCGATAATAGGGTTGGTAAGGCGCAATGCGCCGACGTTCACGGAGAGGTCTACGGAGCCAGGCACTGTTAGAATTTTAACACGCCCGGCGGAAGCCAGGCGCAGCGACTGTGGAAATTTAATCCATCCCAAACTCGCGGCGATTCACAAGGCTCTTCGAGACCGGCGGGCTGTATGTTAGGATATGCGGCCAGTGCGCATCGTCGAAAAATCGCAATTGATGACGGCGACGGAAATCGACCGTACCGTCCAGCGTTTGGCCCATGAAATCGTAGAAAAAAGCGGGGGTACGGCGAATCTGGCTTTGATCGGAGTGCGTCGTCGCGGCGTTCCCCTGGCCAACCGAATTGCCCAGGCCATGCGAGGCATTGACGGCGTGGATGTCCCCGTGGGAACGCTGGATATCACGTTGTATCGCGACGATCTCTCGAAAGTCGCCGCGCAACCCATCCTGCAATCAAGCGAGATCCCCTTCACGGTGGACGACAAGGATCTGGTCCTCGTCGACGATGTGCTTTATACCGGACGCACGATTCGCGCCGCCATGAATGGTCTGTTCGACCTCGGCCGTCCGAAACGCGTGCGCTTGTGTGTGCTGATCGAGCGCGGGCACCGCGAACTCCCAATCGAGGCTACTTTCATTGGCAGATCGGTACAGACCAGCGACGCCGAAATCATAGAAGTTCGCCTGAATGAAATTGACCGGGAAGAGCGCGTGCTGCTGGTCGAACGCGTGTCCTGATTTCCAATCCTGCTCCAAAGGCGCCAGCCGGAACTTTGAGGACGATTTTGTCGTATCGCTTTGCCCACATGCTCGGTATCGAACCGCTTAGCGCCGAAGAAATCGTATTTCTTCTGGACCAGTCGAAACCCTTTCAGGAAATTCAGCGCCATCCGTTGAAAAAACTTGCCACGCTGCGCGGAAAAACAGTGGCGCTGGCGTTTTTCGAGCCTTCCACGCGCACGCGCATCAGCTTCGCGACGGCCGCGTCGCGTCTGGGGGCGGATCAGATGAATCTTCAGGCCGAGTCTTCCAGCCTGAAAAAAGGCGAATCGCTGCTCGACACGGTGCGCACGCTCGATGCGATGAAGCCTGATTGCATCGTAATACGACATAGTTCATCGGGCGCTCCTGACTTTGTCGCGCGGCACCTGCCCCTTCCGGTGATCAATGCGGGCGACGGCACGCACGAACACCCTACGCAGGCCCTGCTCGATGCGCTGACAATCCGCGACCGGCGGGGAACGCTGGAAAATTTGAATATCACCATTCTGGGCGACATCCTGCACAGCCGCGTGGCGCGCTCCAACATCCATTTGCTGACGAAATTTGGCTGCCGCTTCACGCTCTGCGGTCCCGCGATGTGGCTGCCCCGCGAACTGGAATGCCTGGGACCGGCCGGCACTTCGATCCGGCGCGTCACACGTATTGCCGAGGCGCTCGAAGGCGCGGACGTGGTGCTGACGCTGCGCGTGCAGCAGGAACGCCTCCACGAACCGGCGCTGCCGATCGATGAATATATTTTGCAATATCAATTGACGCCGGAGCGCTTACGTCTTGCGCGGCCCGATGCGCTGGTGCTGCATCCCGGTCCTATGGTGCGCGGCCTTGAAATTGATCCTGCAGTCGCCGACGGGCCGCAATCCTGCGTGTTGGAACAAGTCACAAACGGCCTGGCCGTTCGCATGGCTTTGCTTTTTCTGATGACCGGAAGCGGCGCGGACGCGCCCCCGGAAAAGGATTTTTCCCATGCTGCTGATTAGCAATGGACGCGTGATGGATCCCGCAAGCGGGACCGATTCACCGCGTGACATCCTGCTCGATGGAGATCGCATCGCCGCGGTCGCTCCACAGGGCCAACTTGCCGAGCGCGCAAAGGGCGCGGAGATTTTTGACGCGGCGAACCTTATTGTTGCGCCCGGCTTCATCGATTTGCACTGCCACCTTCGCGAACCCGGCGGCGAGTCCTCGGAAACAATCGAGACCGGGACGCGTGCGGCTGCTCGAGGCGGGTTCACCGCCGTGTGCCCCATGCCCAACACGCGCCCGGTAAACGACAATGTTTCCGTGACGCGTTCCATCCTCGAACGCGCTGCAGCCGTTTCCAGCGTCCGCGTGTGGCCGATTGGCGCGGCTTCGATGGGCAGCAAAGGAGAAGCGCTGTCCGAAATTGCCGCGATGAAGCAGGCGGGGATCGTCGCGGTTTCTGACGACGGCCATCCCATCGCCAGCGCGAAATTATTGCGGCAGGTAATGGATTATTGCCGCGCGCTTGATTTGCCTGTGATCGATCATTGCGAAGACAGTTCGCTCTTTGCCGGCGCCGTGATGCGCGAAGGAAAACAATCCGTGCGGCTCGGCCTGCGCGGAATGCCCGCGGCCACGGAATCGCTGGCCGTTGCACGGGACGTTCAGATCGGTGAACTCACCAGTTGTCGCCTGCACATCGCGCACCTCTCGGCGCGCGCATCGCTGGAACTCGTTCGCGCCGCGAAGGCGAAAGGCCTTCCGGTCACCTGCGAGGTCACGCCCCACCATTTCACGCTGACCGATGAAGACGTTCAATACGACACGCGTTATAAAATGAATCCGCCGCTTGCTTCACGAGAGGATCGCGAAGCGCTCATCGCGGGACTCGCCGATGGCACCGTCGACGCCATCGCCACCGACCATGCACCGCACGAGCCGGCATTAAAAGATGTCGAATTTGACCGCGCGCCTTTCGGCGTTACCGGTTTTGAAACGGCCATCGCGCTTGGACTCGAGCTTGTGCACGCGGGAAAACTTTCGCTGATGCGCCTCGTCGAACTCTTCACTTCCGGGCCGGCTCGGGTGCTCGGCATGACGCGGAGCCTTGCGGAAAACCAACCGGGCGATCTTACGATTTTCTCCACCGATCACAACTGGACGTTTCTCGCACAGGAATCCGCCAGCAAGTCGCGCAATTCACCCTTCGATGGCCGGACTTTCCGCGGCGCTCCCATGGCAACTATTGTTGCGGGGCGAATCGCGTTCCGCAGATAGTTGAACCTGCGAATTAGCTTTTAGTAGCATAGATTTGGATTGATTTGATTTCCCGCTCGCGGAGAATCAAAAGCACACAGACTGAAGTCTGTGCTACGCCCGATTCCTAGCGCGAAGTGGGCTCGGCGGCGGGATGCATGCCGTGTTGCGGAACCTCGTGAATGCCGCGCGCCGGCGGCTCCTGGTGTATGCGGTAGAAATGGTCGAGCGGGCCAGGTCCTTTTCCTATGGAGTATCCCTTCTCGATTGCTTTCGTCACGTAGGCTTTGGCGAGCAGAACGGAATCTCTCAGTGGGCGCCCGCATGCGAGTTGCGCCGCAATGGCCGACGCGAAGGTGCAGCCTGAGCCGTGCGTGTTTTCAGACTTCACGTGATCGCCGCCGAGATTGAGCACCCCGTCGCCATCGAAGAGCACGTCGATCGCTTTCTCCATGTGCCCGCCTTTGACTACCACGGCGCGTGCGCCGCGCTCGACGATCTTAACCGCGGCCGCTTCCATCGAAGCGTGATCCTTAATGGTGATCCCGGAAAGAACTTCCGCTTCGTCAATATTCGGCGTCACGACCGTGGCGCGCTTCAATAATTCTTCCGCAAGATATTTTACGCCGCCGGCGTCGAGCAAATCGGCCACGCCGGACGTCGACTTCATCACTGGATCTAGGACCACGTTCGCAACGCCTGCTCGATCCAGAAACTCGGCGACCACTACGGCATTCCCGCGATGGCCCAGCATGCCGATCTTGATCGCGGAAATTTTTATGTCTTCGAGCAAGGCATCGAGTTGCGCGCGCAATTCCGAAGCCGGCGTGACATGAACGGATTTCACGCCCTGCGTCGACTGCACCGTCAGCGCGGTGATTGCAGCGACCCCATAACAATGGTGCGCGGAAAAAGTTTTCAGGTCCGCGGCGACGCCCGCTCCGGCGGAAGGATCAAATCCCGCGATCGTCAATACGATCGGCGGTGTTGGGTTCTGATGATTGGACAAGTGGTGGCGCCCTCCGCGCCGAAGGCTCCGAAGAAAAATTGGCCGGCTGCGCCAGAATTGTGCGCGAGCCGGCAAGTCGAAATGTACGCGTGTAATTCGCTGCGCGCAAGATTTTTTTATACTAAATTTTGAGGACGTTCGACGAGTGCGCCGTTCAGAAACGTTCTGCGTCGGATAAACTACTCAATTGTGCGGCCGGCGTCGATGAAGAACCACGCCAGGCCGCTGATTACCGTGACCAGCGCCGCAAAATCCAGTGCGTAGCTCCAGCCGAGTTTTGTCGCAATCAGCGCGGTTACCACCGGAGACGCCGCGCCTCCCAGGCTGCCGAACGTGGCCATGATTCCCGAAATCGAGCCGGAACATTTTGTGGATATGTCCGTGCACGTCGTATAGAGAATCGCAGACGCTGCGAAATTAAATCCCGCGGCAATCGCCAACTGTAAGAGAGCCGCGGTGTTGTTCGACGTGTGGCTTCCGGACCACAGCAATAATGCCGAGCCCGCTATGCCGATCCACGCAGTCGCGCGGCGGCCTTTCTGTTTTCCCAGCTTTTCAACTGCGCGATCGGAAAGCCAGCCCCAAAAAGGCACCATGATGATGTTGGCGACAAATGGCGCCGAGCCCCAAAAACTTGCTTTTGAAACCGTGACTCCACGGATTTTCACCAGGTAAACAAAAAACCAGGTAAAAAAAATATAGAGCGGATACACCAGGCAAAAATGAGAAATCATGAGTCCCCAGATCGAAGGACTGGAAAATACCTTGCTCCAGGGCATGCTTCTGACTCGTGAAACCTGTTCCTGTAGTGGTTTCACTTCAGTTCGAGCAGGACCCGCGATCAGCGCGAGCTCAGATGCATTCACGCGTGGATTTTCTTGCGGCCGATCAGTCACATACGAGTAGCAAATGAAGCCGGCAAGTATTCCGATCAGTCCTACAACTAGAAAAGGCGCTCTCCAGCCGTAAGCGATTGCCATCCTGGTGATCAGGACGGGCGCAATAATTCCCGCAACGCCCACGCCCGAGAGAAATATGCTCGTTCCGAGGCCACGCTCATTCGGTCCGAGCCAATATCCCATCAATTTATTTCCGACAGGAAACGCTGCCGACTCTCCAACGCCCATGAGAAAACGCACGATTGCAAAAGCCCAGGCTGCACCGACCAAATTCAAGATGGGCAAGCGTGGCGCGATTGTCGTGAGTGCCGTAAATGCAGAGAACCATAGAATTGCTCCCGCCAGGACGCGGCGCGACCCGAAACGATCGGCTAGCCAGCCTCCGGGCAGATGAAACCATGCGTAACCCAGGCTGAATGCTCCCAGAATCCAGCCCATCGTCTGCGTTGTGAAGTTGAACTCTTCCTGAAAAGTCTTGGCGACGATCCCCAGATTTAGTCGGTCGACGTAAGTGAGCCCGGTGACAAATGCCACCAGCGCTACGACGCTCCACCGCACGCGAGTCGGAACTGCGATCGACTCGGCCACTTGTCCAGACTTGAGCGGTGAAGAAGTTGAGACCAATGAAGTCTCCTTTAACCCGTTTCCACCTGCAACCGAATCAGAGGTCCATGAAACTGGCCGCCATAAACATCGGTGTCGCCCACGTCTCCGGAGAAAACCGGACGGGGAATCGAAATTTTTACGGTAAGGAGCGATTCGATCACGAAGAATTTCACTTGCTTCAAATCTACTTTGTAAAGCTGCGCGATGAACTCCGGGGAGAGTTTGCCGCTCGCCATCACTTCGCGGAAACAAGCTTCATCCTTGAACATGATGTCGAAAGTCAGCTCAAACGGCCCCGCGTTCTTGCTGCGAATCAATTTCGTAAATTGCCAGAGTTCGCGCACTGTTTTTAGTTCTCCGGAGATTACAAGTTCTCGAACGTCATGCGAAACGGCTTGCAGGGATCATCCAGATGCCAGACATGATTTGCGCAAAAGCGATAGACGGGACCCATGTCCGCGCCCGGCGGCGAAAATGGAAATGCCAGATTGCTGATCAATCCTTGATGTTCCGGGATCGGGTGATGCAATCCGCTATGCCAAACGATGGGCAAAATATCTGCGGCCAGCGACTGAGAGGCTGCAACGACGTCTATTATCAGCCCAACCTCATGTCCTTCCACTTGGGGACAGGGTTCAGCCTGGCCGAGTGTGCCATTAGCGCCGTAAACTCGAAACTGCAGCGTGTAATCATCGCGATTTAATTTCATGCTGTCCGCAATCTTTCGCTCGACCACGGCGCGAAGACCACTCAGAAATGTGTCCAGTTGGCGCAGGACGAGCGGATCTCGAATTCCGGCGACCACGATGGATCGATAGCCGGCCAGCGCGGCACCTTCGATCTTGACCGTGTATTTCTCGGCGGGAATAAACCGCGCACCGCTCACACGAACCGCCCTGTCGCTGATCGCTTCGTAATTCGCGGAAGTCGTATCGACCGTGCCTCCGGACTCGACTAGATGAAACGGATCCGCATTTTCATACAAATTGTGCGCGGCGACGCTTTGCGGTGTGCAGCGAAAAGCGGGATTCGGCGGTTCCATGGTGAACCCATCCTGATCGAGCTCCGCCGCCATGCAATCCGGATAGAAGCGCTGCGCCACGGCCGCCGAGCCGCATTCGAGAATTTTCCCGGCGTGAAAAGCGATATGCTTCGGAATTCCCTCCAGCACCGGCAACGCGGCATAGATGGCCAAGTCGCTGCAACGCCCTGCAATCACAACTTTCGCTCCTGCATTCAGCGCCGATTGGATTGGCTCGATGCCTATCATGGCGACGAATCGTTCCGCTTGCAGGATTGAAGTTTCCTGAAGATCTGGAGCGGGACAGAGCGGAGCAATCCGGTCTTCGCGGAATGCCGCAGCAAGCAATTCTTTCGGGATTTCGCTGTCAATCGCCGCCAGCTTGAAGTGCCAGCTATTTT
>JAOAPW010000300.1 GCA_025463105.1 Candidatus Acidiferrum typicum
CATGGCCGAGCGTGCCGTGAAAATTGTGATAGCCACGCAGGATTTCAATATCGGTATTGCAGATTCCCGCCAAGCGCACGCGAATCAGCGCCCAGCCGGACCTCAATCGCGGCAGCGGCTTTTGCACGAGCGCGAGATGGTTTCGAAGTTTGACGGCAGCGAGCATTCAAATTTTAGGCGGGCTCCACGCTTCACTTGAAGCGTTCCGCGTAAAAGTAGAGCCCGCGCCTTTTTCTAAGCAGGCTCCAAGTAGAGCCCCCGCCCGATGCATTGGAGCACGGGCAGCGACACCGGGCAATCTTGTTTGTCAGCTTGCCGCGCCGAATCGCGCTCCACTGCCGAGGCCTTGAGTAGCACAGGCTTCAGCCTGTGTGATTTTGATATTTGCTACATTAAGCCAACCCCACACAGGCTGAAGCCTGTGCTACGTGGCCCGCGGGATTTGCGCTCTTTCTGCTCGGGGAAGCCTGACTCGAAGCTTCGCAGGGTGCTTACGACGAACGTCGGTTAAGCATTATCTGTTCCGCACGGTTTTGCGCTGGGCGCGTTGACCGCTCGCGCAACTCCCCTTAGCATCGATGTTAGTTACCCTTATGGCTAAGACTACCGAAGAAGACATGAACCAGCTCGAGAAGGACATTCGCCAGCTGAAGATCGAGTACGAACAATACTTCGGCGGCGGCAAGAAGCGGCCTCCCGCGGACCTCGAATGGCGCATTGCACTCACGATGAAGCGCTACAGCGACCGCGGCTCGCAAATGAATTTTGCGCAGCGATTCCGCTACAGCAATCTGGCGCAGATGTATACGAAGTATCGCGAAATCTTCCGCAAGCGAATGAAAAAAAAAGAAGAAGGCACCGTGGAGAGACATTTTGGCGCGGCGGCGCGGGAGATCGAGAATCTACGCAAACAGAAGCACGCCGCCGAACCCGCGCCTGAACCTTTGCAGCCCTGGACAATTACGATTTCCTGCAATGACCCCGATCACGAAAAGAAAAAAGTAGAAGAGCTCTATGGGGCCTTCCGCCACGCGAAGGAACAGGCAGGAGAAGATACGGCCAAGCTCACGCGCGAAGCGTTTCAACAATTCGTCCGCCAGAAAACTGGCGATCTCAAGAAACAGCAGAGCGCGCACGAAGTCGAGTTCGTCGTCACCGTAGAGGGCAAGCACGCGCGGCTGAAGGCGCGCGTGAAATCGTGATCGGAAATTGATTTTCTTTCCTCTGCGGTAGCGCCGGAGGTACGGTAGCTGCCGAGATCCCTCTTCTCCATTGGGCCCATCGCGCTTACAATAGCCGTTTTGCTGGTGATCTCCGGAGGAATTTGTGCCTGTGGAACGCGCGTTGGTGAGTGTGTATGACAAGAGCGGACTGACTGAATTTGCGCGGCAACTTGCCGCGCTCGGCATCGAGATCGTTTCGACCGGGGGCACGGCGCGCCTCCTGCGCGAAGCTGGAATTGCTGTGCGTGATGTTTCTGATTTGACTGGGTGGCCCGAAATGCTCGGCGGGCGAGTTAAAACTCTGCACCCGAAAGTGCATGGTGGAATTCTGTTTCGGCGCGGCGATGCGGGTGACCGTCAGCAAACAGCCGAACATAAAATCGCGCCCATCGATCTCGTGGTGGTCAATCTCTATCCTTTTGAAGCCACTGCCGCGAAGCCGAGCCTTACGCCCGAGGAATTGATCGAAAATATTGACATCGGCGGGCCGACGATGGTTCGCTCCGCCGCGAAGAATTTTGAAAGCGTCGCCGTGGTGATCGATCCGGAGGACTATGCCGCCATCGCCGCCGAAATTGCGGAGCATGGCGAAGTGAGCCTGGGGACGCGGCTGGAACTGGCGCGCAAGGCTTTTGCTTTAACCTCGCGCTACGACGGCAAAATTACGACGGAACTCGAGCGCCTCTCTTCCAGCAACGGTTCGATTGAAATCACCGAGCGGCCTGTGCTGCCGGAGCGGCTGCACTTCGCCCTCGGGCGCCGGCAGGAATTGCGTTACGGCGAAAATCCCCACCAGCACGCCGCGCTTTACACACCCGCTGGTTCCATCCCTTCTGGTTTGGCTGCCGCACGGCAATTGCAAGGCAAAGAGCTTTCCTACAACAACCTGGTGGATCTGGAAGCGGCACTGGCGCTTGCGGGGGAATTCCAGCGACCCGCCGCCGTCATCGTGAAGCACAATAATCCCTGCGGCACGGCCGAGCAGGACACGCTGGTCGAGGCGTACGTGAAAGCGCTGGCGTGCGATCCGATTTCCGCGTTTGGCGGTGTGATGGCGTTCAACCGTCCGATTGACGCTGACACCGCCGAGGAAGTAGCCAAGCTCTTTGTGGAGTGCATCGTCGCGCCGGGCTACGAACCCGCTGCCCTGGGAAAGTTCGCGGCCAAGAAAAATTTGCGGTTGTTGCAATTGGCCGCGGGCGATTCGGCTCGACCCGAAGCCGAATTGGAGCTGAAGCGCATTTCGGGCGGCGTCCTGGTGCAAGAGCAGGATCGTCACGAACTCGCCAAGAGTGATCTGAAAGTGGTCACGCGGCGCGCGCCCACTCGTGAAGAAATTGACGACATGCTGTTCGGCTGGAAAGTTTGCAAACACGTGAAGTCGAACGCCATCGTTTTTGCGCGCGCCGGGCAGACGGTCGGCGTCGGCGCGGGACAGATGAGCCGAGTGGACTCGGTAAAAATTGCCGTAATGAAGGCCCAATTGCCGCTGGAGAGAAGCGTCGTGGCTTCGGACGCCTTTTTTCCGTTTCCGGATGGCGTCGAAGAAGCTGCGAAAGCCGGCGCCACGGCCGTGATTCAGCCGGGCGGCTCGGTGCGCGATCCCGATGTGATTGCGGCTGCGGACAAGTTGGGCCTGGCGATGGTTTTCTCTGGCGTGAGGCATTTCCGGCATTGAGGAAAACGCACATTCCCTGAGGATGTGCGCGAACCCAGGACGGAAAACCGATACAATGTAAAGGCGGGCTCAAAGTAGAGCCCGCACCCGGTCCCTGCGGCTGAAAGTAGGGCCGGCACCCGATCCCGGCGGGTTTCCCTTCTGGTTTCAGGCACAAATAGAGCCCGCATCCGAATGCGGGCAATCTGGAAACAGAAAATTCCGGCCGAGGGAACCGCAGGGATGCCCCAGGCATCAAACATTTGGTGACGCGATGAGAATCAGCCCGCAACTCGCCGCATTATTGCTTGTGCTTTTCGCCACGACGGTGCCAGGCGCCGCCGCAGGGTTACAAGGGAGCCGGCCTTCCACGAAACCGCAACCCGCCGCGCCAGCCGCCAGTCCCGCCCAACCGGATACGCGCGCTGATGCCTACTACTATTTCACGCTGGGGCACTACTACCAGCAGGAGTACGAAGCCTCCAGCCACGCGGAAGACGCCAACCGAGCGATTGATTTCTTCAAGAAAGCCTACGCAATCGATCCGAACAGCCATCAGATTGGCGAAGAGCTTGCCGAAATTTATTTTCAGTCGCAGCGTATCCGTGACGCCGTCCAGGAAGCACAGTCAATCATCGCGAAGGACGCTGACAATCTTCCTGCCAGGCGCCTGCTTGCGCGGATTTACGTCCGCATGCTGGGCGATTTGAGCGACACTTCCGGACAGCGCGATACGCTTACGCGCGCGGCGGAACAATATCGCGAAATCATGCGTCTGGATCCCAGTGACACCGATGCCGCGTTGTGGCTTGCGCGGATTTATCGCCTGCAGAACGATCATGAGAAGGCTGAGGGCGTTCTGCGCTCAGTACTCACGCACGAGCCGGAAAACGAAAATGCCATCGAGCAACTGACGCAACTTTTGCTTGATGAAGGGAAATCGCAGGAAGCCATTTCCATACTGAAGAACATTCTGGAGCGCGCGCCCGCGCCGCGCCTGTGGGATCTTTATGGCGACGCGTATACCCAGATCCACGATTTGCCTGACGCCGAACAGGCTTACCGGAAAGCCGCGGAAGCTCAGCCCGGCGAGATTACCCACCGACGGGGACTCGCGCAAACTCTCCTAAACGAAGAGAAATATCCGGAAGCGCTCGAACAATACAAGCGTCTTAAGGGAATGGATGCAGAAGATCCCAATAATTATCTGCGGCAGGCCGAGATTTACCGCCAGTTAAAACAACTCGACAAGGCCGAGCAAAACGTCCTGCTTGCGAAGCAACTCGCTCCGGGCAATCTGGAAGTGATCTACTACGAATCGTCGATTTACCAGGCCGAGGGCCGATTTGACGACGCCATTCGCGTGCTCTCCGACGCCGTGGCCGCCGTGAAGGCCCAGTCGGAATTTACGCCTTCGCGGCGACGCACCCTGGCGATTCTGTATCAGCAGCTCGGGCAACTGTACCGTGAGGTGAGCAACTACAGCGCGGCGGTGAACACGTTCGAAGAAATGCTGCGTCTCGGACCCGAGGAAGATCGCCGCGCCCGCGCCATGATTATTGACACTTATCGCGTGGCGCGCGATATCCCGAAAGCGCTTGATGCGGCGCGAAAGGCGGTGGAAGCGTATCCGAAAGACCGCGCGATCCGCATGACTCAGGCATTGCTCCTGGGTCAAAACGCGCAGACAGATCAGGCGGTCGCCCAACTTCGTCAGATGCTCGATGGCACGGGAAATGATTTCGAAATTCAGCTGGACCTCGCCCAGGTTGAGGAACAAGGGCGCCGCTGGCCCGAGGCTGAGCAGGCCGTTCACGCCGCGGAGAAGATTGCCTCGCAATCATCCGACAAGGAAGCGACCGGGTTCCTGCTTGGCGCCATTTTCGAACGGCAGAAGAAATTCGACCAGGCCGAGCAGCAATTCCGTCAAGTGCTCCAGGTGAATCCCCGCAATTCCGCGGCGCTGAACTATTACGGCTACATGCTGGCCGACCGCGGCATTCGTCTCGACGAAGCCACTGACATGATCAAACGCGCGATTGCCGAGGATCCCACGAATCCCGCTTATCTGGACAGTCTTGGCTGGGCTTATTTCAAACAGAACAGATTTTCCGAAGCCGAAGAACCGCTTCGCCAGGCGGCCAGTCGCGAGAGTCACGACCCCACGATTTTGAGCCATTTGGGCGATCTTTACGCCAAGCTTGGTAAGGACCATCTCGCCGAGGCGCAGTGGCAAAAATCGGTCGATGAATGGCACCGCGTGCTGCCGGGCGATTTCGAGCCGGACAGACTCGCGGAAGTGGAACAAAAAATGTCCGCTCTCAAGCGACGTTTGGCGCAGCAGAAAACCCCGGGCGACGCCAAGCCGTAGTAGCATACCTCCCGATGAAATCAATTCTTCTGCCGGCATACGCAAAAGTCAATCTGTGCCTCGATATTCTGGGGCGGCGTAGCGACGGCTATCACGAGTTGCGCACGATTTTCCAGACCATCAGTCTGCACGATACGCTGGCGCTTGAAGTAAGTCAGAACTTCCCCATCGATCTGCGCATCATCGGAAATTCCGCATTGGCCGGCGAGCCTGGCCGCGACAATCTTGTCTATCGAGCGCTGGACGAACTGCGCCGCGAACTTCGATTCAAGCAGGGATTGCGCGCCGTGCTCACCAAGCGCATTCCCGTAGGGCGCGGACTCGGCGGGGGATCAAGCGACGCCGCCGCCGCGCTCATCGCGCTGCTGCGCCTGACTGGAAAGCGCATCGAAGCTGCTCGCCTGGCCGGGATTGCCTCGCAACTTGGCGCTGACGTGCCGTTTTTTCTGCGCGGGGGCCGAGCTCTCGGCGTGGGTCGCGGAGATGAAATCTATCCACTGCCAGATGTTTCCCGTGACTCGGTGCTGGTTGTTTCGCCGAGTGATATTGCCGTACCCACTCGGGACGCATATCAATGGCTCGCGCGACGATTGACAAAGTCCCCGGACCCCACTAAACTGGGGCGGTTCTGTGCTCTTTGTTGGAGCCCGCAGGGGGGCGCCCTTTCAAACGATTTTGAGGCGGCCGTCTTCACGCGGTATTCCCGTCTGGCTGCGATCAAACGGGAGTTGCTCCGGCAAGGAGCTGCAGGGGCCTCGCTGGCGGGTAGCGGTTCGGCGGTGTTTGGAATATTCCGAAACCCAGCGAAGGCGCGCCGAGCTGCTCGGGCATTTCCGAAGGATCAGGTTTTCGTCTGCTCGACTCTTTCGAGGGCAGAGTACCGCCGTAAAATGGGCGGGCCGGATTTCGCCTGAACGGTTCAACGATTGGCTGACTCCCAAGGAAACTTTACTTGATCGACGACAAGTTTAAAATTTTCAGTGGCAGCGCCAACCCGCGCCTGGCCGAGGATATTTGCCGCCACCTGGGCGCCAAACCAGGTGAAGCCAGGCTCGGCAAATTCAGCGATGGCGAGATCTATTTTCAGATTCTGGAGAACGTGCGCGGCGCGGACGTCTTCGTCGTGCAGCCGGGCACGAATCCGGCGGATTTTCACCTGATGGAATTATTGATGATGATCGACGCGTTCAAGCGAGCCTCGGCCTGGCGGATCACCGCGGTGATGCCCTACTACTGTTACGCGCGCCAGGACCGCAAGGACAAACCGCGCGTTCCAATCTCCGCGAAGCTGGTCGCCGATCTGCTGGAAACCGCCGGAGCGAGCCGCGCCTTGACGCTGGATTTGCACGCGCCGCAGATTCAGGGCTATTTCAACGTTCCCGTGGATCACCTGTACGCTTCTCCTGTTCTGATCGATTATTTCAAGCAAAAAAATCTGGGAAATCTGACCGTCGTATCTCCGGATGCCGGTGGAGTCGAGCGAGCCCGCGCCTTCGCGAAAAAACTCGATTCTCCGCTGGCAATCGTGGATAAGCGCCGCGTTGACATTGACGTCAGCGAAGTGATGCATCTGATCGGCGATGTCCGGGGCCGCACCACGCTGATCATCGACGACATCATCGACACCGCGGGCACGCTGGTAAAAACGGCGGAAGCTTTGCTGAAAGAGGGCGCGACGAAAGTGTTTGCCGCCTGCACGCACGCGGTTCTTTCCGGGCCGGCAGTTGAGCGCATCTGCAAGTCGGCCATCGAAGAGGTGGTCGTAACCGATTCCGTGCCGCTCACCGAAGAAGCTAAAACTGTTTCACGCATCAAGGTTCTGAGTGTTGCCGGTCTGCTTGCGCGCGGTATTCACTCGATCCACGAAGAGACTTCGATCAGCGAACTATTTTTTTTCTGAGGGCAGGCCGCGCAAACGCAATCCGCGTTCCGCTGGCGGCCCAATGGTAAGGAAACGAGGAAAGACTTATGGACCAGATCATTGTAGAAGCAGCACCCCGGGAAACTCGGGGAAAAAATGCAGCGAGGCGCGTGCGCCTCACGGGACAGGTTCCAGCCGTCATTTATGGCGGTAAAGGGAAATCGCAAGCGCTTGAAGTCAACGCCAAGCAACTGTCCGCGATACTTCGTTCGGCCTCAGGCCACAACACGATTTTCAAGATCAAGGTCAAGGACCTGGAAGAGACTGCCATCGTGAAGGATTGGCTGGTGGATCCGGTCAAGGGCCATCTGCTGCACGTGGATTTGCTCCGCATCGCCATGGACGTGCGCATGCGCGTCAAAGTCCCGGTGCACACGTTCGGTGAAGCGCAAGGCGTCAAGCTACAGGGTGGCGTTTTCGAAATGGTCACCCGTGAAGTCGAGATCGAATGCCTACCCAGCGATATTCCGACGGAGTTCCGCTTGGACATAAGCGACTTGATGATCGGCATGCAGCTTCGCCCTACGGATATCAAGGTCGACCCTGAAAAAATCAAGATTCTCACCGATCCTGCGCGCGTGCTCGCGCACGTCGTGACGTTGCGCGTTGAGGAAGAGAAGCCGGCCGAAGTCGTGGCCACCGATGCCACCGCAGCGCCAGCCGAGCCCGAAGTCATCAAGAAGGGCAAGAAGGAAACCGAAGAAGGCGAAGAAGAAGAGGCTCCGGCTGCCGAGAAGGAAAAGAAGAAGTAGCGATGCACGTCATCGTTGGCCTTGGCAATCCAGGGATCGAATACGCCTGGACGCCCCATAACCTGGGTTTTCTGGTTGTGGATAAGTTGGCTGAGCAGGCCAGTATTCGCGTGACGCGGCCCGAGGCGAAATCTTATGTGGGCCGGGGAAAGATCGCGGGACACGAAGTCATTCTTGCCAAGCCGCAAACGATGATGAACTTGAGCGGCCTGGCGATACGCGAACTGGTGGGGCGCGCCGAGTGCAAGCCCTCCGATGTGATCGTGATTTGTGATGACATCGCGCTCCCTTGGGGCATGCTTCGCGTGAGGGAACGCGGTTCGGCGGGCGGTCACAACGGATTGAAATCCGTGATTGGCGCGCTCGGCACGATGGAATTTCCGCGCGTGCGCCTGGGCGTGCAGCCGGCGGAGCTCAAGGGCGACTTGAGAGAATACGTTCTCCACCAGATTCGCCGCGATGAAGAAGACGTCGTCGCCGAGGAAGTCGAACAAGGCGCCGAAGCCGTGAAGTTGATTGTGGCGGAAGGGACTGCGCGCGCGATGAATCATTTCAATCGCCGCGTACCGCCGCCCGGCGAGGACGAAGCCGCTGGGTAGAGATTTGTAGCGATCGATTAAGAAATTCAGAGTTTCGGAAACGGAGTTAAACCAATATGGAAGAGCGCTTATACGATTTGATTTTCATCTGCCGTCCGGCCACGCCGGAGGAAGAAATCAACAAGATCGTGACCACACTCGAACATTCTGCCGTCGAGCACGGCGGCAAGGTCGAGAAAACCGAGAAGTGGGGCACACGCCGGCTGGCCTATCGCGTGTCGAAGCACCGCGAGGGTTTCTTCGTCTACATGGTTCTGCGCAGCGCGCAGAGCGACATCATCAAGGAACTTGAGCGGCGCCTGAAGGTTTCCGACGCCGTCATCAAATACCAAACGGTGCGGCTCGACGAAGATCTGAAGCGCCAGCAGAAACTTGTTCACCATCGAGAGCGCCGCGCGAGCCGCCGTCCGCGCAAGCCGGCAACAACGCCGGCTCCGCAGCAGCAGGTTCCGCCCGCTGCCGAGCAGACAGCAGCCAGCTGACGCTAGAACTTTTGCCAGAGTCCCGCACCCCCGCTGGGGGTGAAAGCGAAGGGCTCCAAGTGAAGCGTGGAGCCAGACTAAAGATCGTTTGAATGCGAAAGGAAACACGATGTCAGATGAACCTGTAAAAGCATCGCCTGAAACGCCGGCCGCAACGCATGCTCCAAGCGCACTGCGCTCTGAAGGCGCACCCGGCGGTGGAGGTGGCCACCGTTCCGAAGGACATTCCGGCGGCGGTGGGCCGCGCCGTGAAGGCTTCTCCGGTGGCGGAGGCGGAGGGCAGCGTCGCGAAGGTGGCGGTCCCGGTGGACCAGGTGGTGGCCCGGGCGGCCCGCGTCGCGGCGGCAAGCGTCAGTATTTCCGCAAGAAGAAAGTTTGCCGATTCTGCGTCGAGCGCGTGGACTTCATCGACTACAAGAAAGCCGAGATGCTGCAGCCTTTCGTGCAGGAGCGAGGCAAGATTTTGCCGCGCCGCATGACCGGCACATGCTCGCGTCACCAGCGCTGGCTCGGCGAAGCGATCAAGCGCGCACGCAACATCGCGCTATTGCCATTTGCCACCGAGCTGTAGGACAGGCACTCCTGCCTGTCCGTGAAGAAGCGACTGGTCAGCCTGAACACTCAGGGTTTCTCTGTGGTCTCGATGCCCTCTGTGTTGAAATCTTGGTTTTTGGCTTGAGATTGAAGCAAGAATAAAAAACGAGAGCGGGCTCTACTTGGAGTCCGCCTATAACGGGAGCGGGCTCTATTTGGAGCCCGCCTATAAGGGGACGCCATGCAAATTATCCTTCAGGAAGACGTCGAAAAACTCGGCACGCGGGGCGAGGTGGTGGAAGTTGCTCCGGGGTACGCGCGAAATTATCTGCTGCCGCATAAACTCGCGCTCGAGGCGTCGCCCGCAAACATCAAGCGCCTGGAAAAAATCCGCGTCACCTTGTCCAAGCGCACAGCAACCGAGAAGACTGCCGCCGAGCAACAGGCCGCGCTGCTCAATGACGTCACGGTTAAATTCGCGCGCAAGGCCGGCGAAACGGACCAGTTGTTTGGTTCCGTTACCTCGGCCGACCTCGCCGAAGCGCTCGCCAAGCAGGGTTTTGAGGTCGACAAGCGCCGCATCGTGCTCGATGAGCCCATCAAAGTTATCGGGGAAACGATTGTTCCTGTGAAACTGGTCCACGGCGTCACCGCGCAGCTCAAAGTTGTAGTCGAAAAAGAAGCATAGACTTTTTGCGGCACAAGCTCTGCTACCGCTGCGGGCAACTTGAGGTGCGCAGCGGTATTTTTATGCCTGCCGGCCCGCAGGTTTTGCACTCAGCCGCACCCTCGTTAAAGCTTCGAAAAGTTATTCACAGGTCCACATAATTTCCACAGGGCCGAGTCATCCTTTCCGCGCTAAACTTGACCTCCTCGGCGGTACTTGGTCCCGGCATTGCCCCACGACGTGCACGCCAGCGATGACCATTAGCGCCGGAAATCCTCAACCCCAGCGGAGGATGATATGACAGGCGACGTAAATAGTCCGGTAGCGATACTCGATAAGGATTTGGCGAAATATCCCTCATATACGATCGAAACCTTTGAGCTATGCGATTGCTGCGGCGCTCGCTTTGCGATTGGCTATCACCAGGAGTGCAAAAGCCACGCCGCTATCGACCGGCGATCGGACGAACTCCCGAAAATGTTGCGCGAAATGCTTGCAGCCGACCACGGACACGAGCGCAAGCACAAGCACTTCACCGAAATTTGGGTGATTTCCAATTGGGACGCGGCCGCAAGCTAGCCCTCATGGATTTCTCATACCGCGGGGGTCTCGCCCGCGGTTTCCTGGTTGTCCAGCACTCGCAACAACTGCGGGCGGGACGCCCGCGCCACGTAAGTATGCTGCGCAGCTGCAATCATGCCGCTTCCCGGAGATGTGTTGGAGATTTTATTACGCACCCGCGCCGGGATCGTTACGCTCCCGCATATTTTCCTGACGTGACCTCATTTTTTAGTCTCTTTGTCGTTTTCGAAACTTTTTCCGGCATATCCACAACTTTTTTTAATTCCCACAGAGCCGCGGTCAGCTTTTTGTTGTGATTGCCAGCGCAAAACGTCCATCATGTTTCCTGCGCAAAAATCACATTGAGGGATTCTCCAGCCTGAATCTCCGCGCATGGATTGACACGGACACTTCTTCGGGGCGAATATAAAGCGAATAATGGCTACCACAACCACGGCACTCGAACGTCAATTGCCCCAGAACACTGAGGCGGAACGCAGCATTCTGGGCGCAATCCTGCTCGACAACAATGCGCTCAATGCCACGCTGGAAAAGCTGAAGCCCGAGGATTTCTTTCACGATCATCACCGGCGAATCTATCAACAAATGACGACGCTCGGTGAAACGCAGCAGGCGATTGACCTCGTGACACTCACCGACCAGCTCCAGCGCGCCGGGGAACTGGAATCTTCCGGCGGCCCCGCCTACATTGCGCAGTTGATGGACGGCGTGCCGCACGTCACCAACGTCGAGCACTACGTCCGCATCGTAAAGGAAAAATCGCTGCTGCGCGGTCTGATTTACGCCACGCATGCAATCCAGCAGCAGGCGCTCGAGGCTGAGGATGATGCTGACGCGATTCTCGACCGCGCGGAATCCACGATTTTTCAGCTTGCCGAGGACCGCGTCCGCTCAGGCCTCGTCGGCGTGCGCGAAGTTGTGCGTGATAATTTTGAGCGCATCTCGCAAATTTTTACCGAAGGCAAGCGCATTACCGGGCTTTCGACCGGCTACCACCAGCTCGATAATCTCACTTCCGGTTTTCAGCCGTCCGAACTGCTGGTCCTGGCGGCGCGCCCCTCGATGGGAAAAACGGCGCTGGCGCTGAATATCGCGGAAAACGTGGCCGTGCGGGGCAACAAGCCGGTGGCGATTTTCAGCCTGGAAATGTCCAAGGAGTCGCTCCTGCTGCGCCTGCTTTCCTCCGACGCGCAAATTGATTCGCACAAATTCCGGACCGGCCATTTGAGCCGCGAAGACGGCGCAAAAATTCCCGTTTCGCTGTCGAGGCTCGCGGAGGCGCCGTTGTGGATCGACGATGTGGGCTCCGCAACGGTCGTGGAGATGGGCGCGAAGCTGCGCCGCCTGAAGCGCGATAAAGGATTGTCACTGGTGGTTGTGGACTACCTGCAACTGGTTTCCGCTCGCGGAAAATTCGGGAATCGCAACGACGAAGTTTCGAGCATCACTCGCGGTCTCAAGGGTCTGGCGAAAGAACTGAAAGTTCCCGTGCTGGTTCTTTCCCAGCTCACGCGCGCCCCGGAACGCGAAGACCGCCGCCCTCAGCTTTCCGACTTGCGCGAATCGGGCGCCATTGAACAGGACGCCGACGTAGTCATGTTCATTAACCGGCCGAACGCCTTCAAACCTGACGAAGCTCCCGAGGAACGCGCGAAGACCGAGCTCCTGATCGCCAAGCAGCGCAACGGCCCCACCGATCGCATTCATTTCGTCTTCCGCAATGCTTTCACGCGGTTTGAAGAAGCCGCCCCCGACGCCTGGACCGAATCTGACTAAGTGGATTTCCGCGGATCTCTTTGTGGCACTATAGGCCCATATGGAAGTGCTGAACCGCGAGACAAAATGGACTCGGCGCAGCATGTTGGAGCGCGCCGCGTGGATCAGTGCCGCCTCAGCGTTCCCACGCGTACCGAAAATCTTTGCGGCAGACGTAAGCCCGGTGATGGCCAGGCTCAGCACATATATGAGCGAGGCTCGCGATCGCGCTTTTCCTGATGACGTGATCGAAAAAGCGAAGCATCACATCCTCGACACATTTGCCGCCATGGTTTCCGGTTCAGAATTGCCGCCCGGACGTGCCGCGCTGAAATTTGCCAGGAATTATGGCGGCGAAAAAGTTGCCACGATCGTCTGCTCGAGTATGCTGTGCGGCCCGATTGAAGCGGCGCTGGTGAATGGCGTCCTGGCACATTCCGATGAGACCGACGATGCGCACTCGCCGACGCTCTCGCATCCCGGGTGCGCGGTAATTCCCGCTGCGCTCGCGGTCGGAGAGCAATTCGGCGTTGACGGAACGCAGTTCCTGCGCGCTATCGTGCTTGGCTACGATGTGGGGACGCGCGTCGTGCTGACGATGGGTGGCCCTGCCGTTCAGAGCGAGATGCATCGAAGCAGTCACAGCATCGCCGGAATATTTGGCGCTGCTGCGGCTGCCGGTAGCTTGGCCAGCTTGAACACGCAACAGATGCGCTGGGTGCTCGATTACACGGCGCAACAATCTTCCGGCATCGCCGCGTGGCAGCGCGATACCGAGCACATCGAAAAGGGCTTCGTTTACGCGGGCATGCCGGCACGCGGCGGAGTTACGTCCGCACTGCTGGTTCAATCGGGCTGGACGGGCGTCGATGACGTACTTTCGGGAGCAGACAATTTCTTGCTTGCCTACGCGCCGCATGCCGATCCGGCGGGCCTGGTCGAAAAACTTGGCGAACGCTACGAAGTAACTCAAACGGATATCAAAAAATGGACGGTGGGCGCCCCCATCCAGGCGCCGCTCGACGCCCTGGAAAATCTGATCACGCGGCATCACTTCGAAGCGGATCAGGTGCAGGAGGTAATTGTGCGGATCGGCACGACGCCTGCGGTCGTCGTAACCAATCGCGAGATGCCGGACATCTGCCTGCAGCACATGGTTGCGGTGATGCTGCTCGATAAGACTTCCTCGTTCAAAGCGGCGCACGACAAGGCGCGCATGCAGAATCCGGAAATCCTGCGCCAGCGCGCGAAAGTACAGCTCATTGGCGACGCGGAACTCGAACGTGCATTGCCGCGACGAGAAGCCATCGTCGAAATCACGCTCATCGACGGAACGAAGCTCAGCGAGCACGTCGTGGCTGTGCGCGGCACTCCTGCGAATCCGATGCCACGCGACGAAATCGTCGCGAAATGCCGCGATCTAATGGCGCCGGTCCTCGGCGCCGCAGTCACTGCGAGCCTGATCGAAAAAGTGCTCAGTCTTGAGAACCTAATGAGCATTCGCGACCTGCGACCATTTCTTCAACACTCGTAGATGCCGCTCCGTAGGGGCACGGCACTGCCGTGCCCCTACAATTGCAACTATGGCGATACGCCTGCGATGCTTCTCGTGACAGACGGGAATTATCTATTCGGAATAACCGGCAGCAGCAGATAAGGTTGCCGATCTTTATCGCAGTGCAGCGTCGTCTTGCCCGCAAAAATATTTGCGGGGCGGTCGGCGGGATCGTTGTGCAGAAACGGGCCGCAGCCGCGAAGTTCATTCTTAAAGTTTGAAAGTTTTCCGCCGCGGCAGGCGTGTTCGTAGTCTTTGCCGCGGATGGTGAGCGCGATTCGGTATCCCGCTGGGACGACGATACTGCTGGGCCAGATTTCCACGTCCAATTCAACGGGCACGCCCAGCTTCAACGGTTGCAACGTGTCATGCGTGTGATAAGGCCTCCACGGCTTGGAAAGTGCCGGATCGAGTTTCCGGTGCGAGGCGCGCAGCCAGCCCTGGCCGATCGGTGTGTGCGGATCGATTGCTCCCTGAAAAACAATTTCTGTTAAGTCCGGAGAAAAAACGCGCAGCACGGCGAAAACGTCGGCGTCTTCAGTAGTCGATGATAGAAATAATTTAACGGCTGAAGGGCCGGTAATTTCAGTTTCGGCGGCCAGCGGCGCGGTCATGAAGGTGATGCCATCGCCCAGTGCGTCGAACGTGCAAGTCGCATGCTGCGCAGGCGGTTCCGTTACTAGCGCGCCGCTCGAAAAATCGAAATAGAATTTCTTCCATTGAGTGCTGGCCAGCGGCCATTCGTTTTCGGCGCGCTCTTCAAAGCGATTGAGGTGGCGAACCTGCAGCAGCACGCGCGCTTCGCGGTCCCAGCCATTTTTTTCATCTTTCAAAAAATAATCGAAGAAGCGTTTCTGCAGTTCGCGGCCGTAGTCGGTATAAAAATGAGTCCAGTGCTCGATCCCGTGCGCTTCGAGCCACTTCTGCGGGGAGGCCGCTCGCATAAAACCCTCGAAATTTCCGCGCGGATGCAATCCCTGCCCGCCCCAATTCGCGGAGGAAAGCAGCGGCACGGTTACCTTGGACCAATCGGGCGAACGGCTCTTGCTGTATTCATCGTCGAGCGGATGCGCGAGGAGATCGGCGCCGAAATTGCAGCGGTTCGCGGCAAGCTGCGCATCGGAAAGCGTCTCCGGCCCGCAGACGAGATCGCCAGTAGCGCGGCTACGTGGCCCTCGCTCGCCGAGCCCGTGTTGCACGGTCTTCACCTGCATGTCGAACCAATTTTCCCAAAATGTGCAGTAAATACCGCCGTGATGTGAAGTATCGCGGTACCACTCCGCCGCTCCTTCCCAGACGCACATCGCCGCCAGGTGCGGCGGCTGCAGCGACGCCACCTGCCACTGATTGATCGCGTAATAGGAAACCCCGTTGAGGCCAACCTTCCCGCTGCTCCACGGCTGTTCGCCGGCCCAGGCGATGCAGGCGGCAAAGTCGCGCGTCTCCCGCGGCGAAAATGGATCGACGTAGCCGGGTGAGCGTCCGCAACCGCGGCTGTCAACGCGCACGCAGACGTAGCCGTGCGGCACCCATTTCTCAGGATCGACAACTTCCCAATTTTGATAAAGGTTGGTCGAGCCCGCCGCGACATCGGAATGCTGGC
>JAOAPW010000308.1 GCA_025463105.1 Candidatus Acidiferrum typicum
GTCGCCATCGGTCGCCGGAGGGTGCTCCTCGCACCTGAGTGGCTTCCACGACAGCGTACTGGTCGCCGCCAGTCGCGTCAAGCATCGTGAATAACTGTGGTGATATACCACAGACGGAGTCTGTGCCTCTTGTTCCGATGGTGCTTGTGATACGATCTCGGCTGGTCTGCATTCACCGCAATATCGCGCCGCTCAAACATTTGCATTCCGGGCTTCGAAGCGGCGCTATTGCCCGGCAAATAGAATTCGCCTTTATGCGTCCCTCACAAGTTGCCAAGCTGATCGTTCTTATGTTTTTGTTCGGGATCGTAGCCTGGGCCGCGTCGACGGCCGCCAATTTCATTATTGAATACAATTGGTGGAAAGAGCTGGGACAGGTTGACACCTGGGTCGGCATGCTGTGGTACAGCATTGCCCCTGCGGCGGCCGGCGCCGCGGTGGCGTTTGTCGCGCTCTGGGTGGCTCATGCGTCGGGATTGCGATTCGCCGGAATCCGCGGGAAGGATTTTCGCCTTTACTCCCGGCTGATTCCGTTCGCACTGGCGTTTGTAGCATTCATTTTCGCGTCGAACTCCATTGACTACTGGACCGTGATGCGCTTTTTCGGTTCGCGCGGACTTGCGGTCGCGGCGGACGCCTGGAAGGATCAGGTTTTTTCGCGCGGCCTGCCGTTTTACCTTTTCGATCTCCCCTTCTATTCGCAAGTCCTCGGATTTGTGTTCGTGCTGGCGATTCTTTGCGCGCTGGTCTTCTGGGCTACGGCCCGAGGATGGCAGCTGGCCGAACGTTTTCGTTACGGGCGGCTAAGAATTGATTCGGGCAACACTTTGGTTCTTGGCCCGAACACGCTGCTGCTGCCGGGCGCAACGCGTGCCGGCTTCGTGCGCATCATCAGCGTCATTTTATTGCTGGGCTTCGCGGTTTGGGTGTTTCTCGGCAACTATGAACTGCTGCTGAATTCGCATGCCTTCATGACTGGCGCCGACTATGTGGATGAAAAAATCACGCTGCCCTTGCGCTGGGTCCTGATCATCGCCACGCTGGCTTCTCTGCCTCTTGTTTGGATGCGGCAATACAAAAAGGCTGCCGTAGTGGTGATATCTTTTTTTGTTTTGCAACTGGCTTTGCCGGGGATCGAACACGCGGTTTATGTGCGGCCGAATGAGATCTCGATTGAGCGGCCCTATATCGAGCGCCACATCGAGGCGACTTCGATTGCCTTTGGTCTGAATCGGAACGCTACGGAACGCCCGTTTGCGCCTCCTATCGGACAACCCGCAATCGATCCGGTCCAGGACGCCACGCTGCTCGATAATGTTCGTCTGTGGGACCTGCGCGCCTACAACGCAACCATTGGTCAGATCCAGGCCCTGCGCCCCTACTACACATTTCCTGCAACCGACGTGGATCGCTACTTTCCGAATGGGCGCATCAAGCAAGTGCTGTTGTCTCCCAGGGAAATTGACGTGACCCAATTGTCGGCAGAGGCCAGCCAGAGCTGGATCAATCCACGTTTTATTTATACTCATGGCTTCGGCGCGGTGCTGTCGGAGGTCAACAAGATTACGCCTGACGGGTTGCCGGTTCTGTTGATCGAAAATGCTCCGCCCGAAATCAAGTCGCCCGGGTTTAAGCTGACGCGGCCGGAAATTTATTTTGGGGCGAAGACGCAGGATCCTGTGTTCGTCCATACCGCGCGTGAGGAATTCGATTATCCCGTTGGCGACCAGAATAAATATTCGACCTACCAGGGCACGGGGGGATTTCCTGTCGGGTCATTCTTTATGAAGGTGGCCGCCGCGATTTCAGAAGGCGAGCCAAACATTATTTTCACCGGCTATCTGACCGGTGAAAGCCGCATGATGATTCACCGCAAAGTGCAGGACCGGCTGGAGCATCTGACGGGCTTCCTGCACTGGGATCAGGATCCGTATCTGGTAATCACCGACGACGGAAAATTAGTCTGGATGGTGGACGCGTATACGACTTCCCTTTCGCATCCGTATTCGGCGACGCTGCCCATCACTGGCCTCGATGAAGGCGCCAATTACATTCGGAATGCGGTGAAGGCCACAGTGGATGCATACACGGGGAAAATTTCGTTATATGTATTTGATCCGGGCGATCCCATCATTCAGGCATACGAGCATCTGTTTCCAAAACTGTTCCAGCCTGCCTCTGCAATGCCGGCGGACCTGCGGCGGCACGCGAGATATCCCGAAATTATTTTTAGCGCGCAGGCTGAGGCCTACCGGACTTTTCATATGCGTGATCCCCAGGTCTTTTACAACAAGGAAGACATCTGGGAAATCGCGCATAACCTGTTTGGCCAGTCCGGACATCCGGAGCCTGTGCAACCGACATACGTGGTGGCCACTTTGCCGGGCGAAAAACAGCCTGAGTTCCTGTTGATTTTGCCGTTTACTCCGCGCGCGAAAGATAATTTGATCGGATGGATGGCCGCTCGATGCGACGGCGAACACCTGGGCGACCTGGTCTTTTTTCAACTGCCGAAGCAGCAACTCATGTACGGCCCCATGCAGATTGAATCGCGGATCGATCAGGACCAGAATATTTCCAAGGATTTAACGCTGTGGAACCAGCAAGGCTCACGCGTATTGCGTGGAAATATTATCGCTCTCCCCGTGACGGCCGGCTTTCTGTACGTCGAGTCCATTTATATTCAGGCTAACGAAGCTCGTATGCCTCAGCTGAAGAAGGTGGTCCTGGCAATGGGCGATCGCCTGATTTATCGGGATACCTTCGAAGAAGCTCTCGCCGATCTGACCAGAACACTTGTGCCAACACGGGCTCCTGCCACAGTCGCCGCTTCCAGTTCCGCTCCCGCGCCGCCGGCAGACACAAAAAACACGCCCACGCTAGAGGAACGCCTCCGCGCGCTTCATGATCAGGCCGAACAACTCACCCGAGAGTTGGAAAAATTAGAAAAAGAAGCGGGAAAGAAATAGATTCGAAATGACGGCGTCACCCGGTTCGCATTGCCGCTATTTAGGCCGAGTTGCGCTGAACATCATGGCGTTTTGCATTGGCGATCGATCAATGATCGACTGCCGGCGATTGATCATTAGCCACTTCGCCTTGACTCATCTTGGAAGAAACCTCCCTCAATTGCTTGCTTACGTCCAGCGTTTTCCCGGCAAGGCTAAACAACGAATATGCTTTTGCAAAATCACGTTGAACGCCCCAGCCTGTCTTATACATTTCTGCAAGGTTAAATTGCGCGTATGAATTTCCCTTCTCGGCAGCCCAAGTCCACAATTTCACAGCCTCTGCCAAATTCCGCTCAATCCCGGCCGTACCGAAAAAAAACATCGTTCCCAATCTCGTTGCGGAGTGCGCGTTACCGCCATCGACAGCTCGGCGATACCATGCGGCGGCTTCTGGGTAATCAATTTTGACGCCTTTACCAAGCTCGTAGATTTCACCGATTTCTGCTTGTGCCTCCACCGATCCATGTTCCCCAGCCAGCCGGAATTGCAGTAGTGCTTCTTGTAAATCTTGCTTTACGCCCTGGCCCGTTTCGTACATGACGCCCAGTCCGTACTGAGCACTAGCCTCACCCGCTTCCGCCGCTTTCCTATACAACTTCACGGCTTTCGCCGAGTCCGCAGTAACTCCCAGCCCTCCGGCGTAAAAGGTCCCGAGAAGTGCTTGTGCCCCTGGATCGTGTTTCCCGGCCGCTTTCCGGGCCAACTTGAGCGCTTTGCCTAAATCCTTCGGCGCGCCGTTACCGGTGGCATACATATAACCAAGCGCCGCCACCGCCTTGGTATATTCCGCATCCGATGCCTTTTTGATCCAATATAGGGCATCCTGTGCGCTCTGCTGCACTCCCTGCCCCCGAAGATAAAAAAGTCCGATGTTCAATTGAGCTACGGGGTTCCCATAAACGGCGGCGCGCATGTACCATTTGGCCGCTTCCGCGAGATCCTTGATTCCTTCCGGACCGGTCTCGTACAAATATCCGAGATTGTTTTGCGCCGAAGGGTCGCCGCTGTCCGCGGCCGTGCGATACCACCGAACCGATGCATTGAGGTCCTGGTCGACTCCTTTCCCAAACTGGTAAGCAAAGCCGAGTTGGAATTGCGATTCGACACTTCCCGACGTCGCCTTTTTGGTTAGCTCCTTCAAATTTATTCGCGATGAATTCGGATTTGAACTCGGCGACAACGATTGGGCACATGCAAAATCCGAATACATGATGGTTAGGAACAATGTGATCAACAGAAATTCCCTGCGCATACCGACTTCCCTTCTGAGGACTGCGAAGACATGGATTGCAAGCGTGCTGCCAGGAGGAAAATAGAATTACGACCCACAGGCTGGAACGGCAAGTGATTGAATCAAGGAACAATGCGAATCGATCGAGTGCGATACGCCGAGGGCGATTGAATGTACCTGTCCAAACCTTAGACACACATTGAGGGACGCGTCCAAACCCGGACACTCGTGTCCTTCCGGGCCTTAAATGCAGGGCCAATGTAAACGGCTCTCAAGCCCGGGTAGTCCGCGCGACTGAGGAATCAAGTGGAAGTCGACTGCGACGGGTGAAAGAGGCGGATCAGGAAATTGGCAAGAATATAGTTTCCCGCCAAGATGAGGAAGCCAGGCCGGGCAGCGTCGCGCACGGCTCTAGGATCTCGGCGTGTGGCCAGAGCATTCGATGACGGGCAGTTGCGGATACTTAGGGAAGGCAGGATCACTAGCCGAGCGCTCGCAGAGGTAGAAGATCGAGCCTCGCGCGGATTCAATTCTACGAGCATGTACGCAGTTGGCACAAAGACCGGCGCGGGACCGCTCACTCAACAAATTGGGATCTTCACGCACGCCTGCAGGATACTGCATTGAGGAAGCTTTCTGGTGACAGTTGTCGAGTCTGAGCAGGGCTTGTTGCAGATCCCGACGAACGCGGGCAACAACCGACCTAAGAATGTGGAGAGAGAGCTTCCTCGCTTTACGCGCCTTGCCGGGTCCGATAGAATGCAGAGCCTTCAATGTTGCGCTTCGTCACTGCGGGTGAATCTCATGGTCAGGCGCTGATTGCGTGGATCAGCGGCTTGCCTGCGGGTGTGCCTATCGATTTCGAGTTTATCCAAACAGAGCTGCACCGGCGGCAGTTGGGGTACGGACGCGGCGGACGCCAGAAAATTGAGAAGGACCGCGTGGAAGCGCTGTCGGGCATACGGCACGGGCAAACGATTGGCGCGCCAATCGCCTTACGCCTGGAAAATAAAGATTGGGCAAATTGGGAGAAGGCGCTGCCGGTCGAGGATGTTCCGGGAACGGAAGATGCGCGCCGCCCACTGACTGCGCCGCGCCCGGGACACGCGGATTTGGCAGGCGCGATGAAATTCAACTTTCACGATGCTCGATACATTCTGGAGCGCGCGTCGGCGCGAGAGACTGCGGCGCGCGTGGCAGCCGGCGCGCTTGCGAAGTTGTATTTGCGGCAATTCGATTGCAACGTCCTGAGCCACGTAATCGGGGTGGGCAAGACGCGCCTCACGCGCACCGTCGCATGGAGCGAAATTCAAGCCATCTGCGCGAATCTGGATTCCCCGTTGCGCTGCGTTGATCCGGCCACGGAGGCCGCGATGAAAGGCGAAGTCGACCTCGTGCATCGGGCAGGTAATACGGTGGGAGGGATTTTCGAAGTGGTCGCGCATAACGTTATCACTGGTCTCGGATCGCACGCGCAATGGGACGAGAAGCTCGATGGGCGCCTGGGGCAAGCGGTAATGTCGATTCAGGCAGTGAAGGGCGTAGAAATTGGCGCGGGGGTTACCGCGGCATCATCATACGGTTCCGAAGTGATGGATGAGATCGCTTATGACGCTTCGGGGAAACGTTTCACGCGCGCAACCAACCGGGCCGGCGGGCTCGAAGGCGGCATCACAAATGGCGAGGACGTCGTCGTGCGCGGCTATCTGAAACCAATCTCCACTTTGCGAAGCCCGCTGCAAACCGTCGACATGGTGACGAAGCAACCCATTACCGCCGCCTACGAACGCTCTGACGTTTGCGTTGTACCGGCCGGAGGCGTGGCGGGCGAGGCAATGGTGTCGTTCGTGCTGGCGCAAGCGATGATTGAAAAATTCGGCGGAGACTCCTTGACGGAGGCTCGCCGGAATTTTGAGGCGTATCGGTTGCAGCTGAAAAACTTTTGAAACCACGGATGCACACCGATGAACACGGATTCCAATTCTTGTTCCAAAAATTCGGGTGACCTGCTGAGATGACTTATCCGATTACGAAGTATGGTAACGCCGTGCTGGAATCCCCGGCGAAGCCAGTGGAGAAATTCGACGAAGAGCTCGCCAAATTGTGCGAGAACATGTTCGAGTCCATGTATGTGGCGCAGGGCGTGGGGCTGGCCGCGCCGCAAATCGGCCTGTCTAAAAAGCTGGCGGTGATCGACGTGAGCGTGGGAAAGAATCCGGAAGCGAGGCTGGTGCTTGCGAATCCGGAGATTATTCATGTCGAAGGCGACCAGCGGGAAGAAGAAGGGTGTCTTTCCCTGCCCGGATTTCGCGGCTCGGTGCTGCGTCCGGCTTACGTAACGATTCGCGCGCAGAACCTGAAGGGTGAAACCTACGAGATGCGCGGAGAAGGTTTGCTGGCTCGCGCCTTCTGTCACGAGATCGATCATCTCAACGGAATCTTATTTATCCAGCACCTCAGCATGCTCAAGAGGGACTTGATCAAACGCCGGATCCGCAAATTGCGGAAGACAGGCGAGTGGTAAGAAGGGTGCGGGCTGGACTTTTCAAGTCCTGACGCAGGAAGTGCTTGTCCTGACGAAGGAAGGACCGCCCGCCAGAAAATCATCTCCATGCGCATCGTCTTCTGTGGCACGCCGGAATTCGCCGTACCCTCGCTCCGGCGTCTCGCCTCTGGACCCGGCATTTCCGTCGAAGCTGTGATCACGCAGCCTGACCGTCCGCGGGGACGCGGGCAGCACGTCAGCAGCTCTCCGGTCAAAGAAGCGGCGCTCGCCGAGAATCTGCACGTCTATCAGCCCGAAACCATCAAGTCGGATTCGGCACAGGAATTCCTGAAACGCGTCGGGCCCGACGCGGTGGTGATCATTGCCTACGGACAAATTATTCCCGGTCGGCTCCTGACAATTCCGCGTCTCGGCTGGATTAACCTGCACGCGTCGCTGCTGCCGCGCTATCGCGGGGCCGCGCCGATTCATTGGGCCATTGCCAATGGCGAAACGACGACGGGGCTCACCACGATGCAAATCGATGCAGGGATGGATACGGGACCGACTCTGCTGCAACATGAATTAAAAATCGGCGCGGACGAAACTTCCCCGGAATTGGCCGCGCGCATGAGCGAAATTGGCGCAGGCCTGATTGTGGACTCTCTGGTGCGGCTCGATCGTGGCGAGATTTTTCCTCAACCGCAGGACTCAGAAAAAGTGTCTTACGCACCGATTCTTAAAAAAGAAAACGGACGCATCGATTGGACACGCACTGCGGAGCAGATTTACAACCGCATGCGCGGCTTCGCTCCCTGGCCCGGCGCCTATTCGACCTTCCGAGGGCAAACGTGTCATCTGTGGGGCCGCCCTGAAAAAATCGAAGCCGCCGAAAGAAGTGGCGTGACTGGCGAAATCGTTTCTTCAGCGAAAGACGTATTCGTGGTTTGCGGTGAAGGAACCCATCTGCGGCTGGAATTCGTACAGATCGAGGGACGAAAGCGAATCTCCGCGCGGGAATTCGCTAACGGTGCGCGTTTCAATCCTGCTGACCGATTTGTTTAGGGATGAATTGCTTTCACTCCAAGCTGTCGATACTACAGTTCCCGCTCGCGCTTGCGAATGTCCATCAACGATTTCAATACACCCGAGCCTTTCAACGACCCGCGCAACTTCTTGATGTAAAGGGGTGTTATGGGTTTCAGCACAATAGTGTCTCCCTCTTGAAACGCCAAGGCACGTGTCCCTTTCTTGATGCCAAGCTCCTTTTGTAGCCAGCGCGGAATCGCCACTTGCCCATTCACGTCGAAGTGGACCGTGTTCGTCTTAGGAGCGGTCTTCATCAAATTTATTATTACACACATGCATCGTGAGTTCCCTTCCTCGGCATAGTGTGGTTCCATGTTTGTTTATGCCAATTTCCCCGGCACGAACGATTGCATTCGATGTCCTGCGGCGCGTGGAAACCCAGAGCGCCTACGCGGACGAAGTCCTGCGCGCAGAACTTGGCGGCAGCGTCCGCACCGAAGACGCTGGGTTGGCGACTGAATTGACCCTGGGCGTTCTGCGTTGGCAGCGGCTGCTGGATTTTTTGATTGGCCGTTACCTGACGAATGCGGCGAAGACCTTGGACTCAGAGGTTCGCATTGCGCTCCGTATGGGCGTCTATCAGCTGTGGTTTCTCGAACGTGTACCTGCTCATGCCGCAGTCCACGAATCCGTTGAACTCGTGAAGCGGGCGCGGAAGCGTTCCGCGGCGCCACTCGTGAATGCCGTGCTCCGGAAAGCCGTGAAGGAAGCAGCTCAATTGGCGAAGTCGCGTAGCGCGATTGCTTCGTTTCTAACGGCAGATCTTCCAATTGCCGAGCAAATGGGAATTCTCTACTCCCATCCCACTTGGCTCGTCGAGCGCTGGTTGCGCAATTTTGGCGAGGATCGTGCCCGTGCACTTCTTGAGGCGAACAATCGCGTTCCAGCAGTGTCTTGCTTCGTGGTCGACACCCATCGTCGCGAGGAGGCGCTGACATCACTCCAGCAGGCGCGATCCGCCGTCGAACCTGGACTTTTACTGCGCGACGCCTGGACACTTCATGGGGGAAATCCCGCTGCGAGCGATTCCGTGCGGCGAGGCTGGATTGCCATTCAAGACGAAGCGTCCCAAGCGGTAGCGCATTTATTGGGCGTCGAGGACCGAAACACCGTTCTCGATCTTTGCGCCGCGCCCGGTGGTAAAACGATTCTCCTTGCACACGCGGCTGGGTCGCAGGGACGCGTGGTCGCCGCAGACTTGCATGAGCATCGCGTTCGCGCGATGAAGGAGCGATTTGAAACCGCAGGCGTTCGAAACGTTGAGACGGTCATACTCGATGGCACGAAGCCGTTGCCGTTCGAACGCCGGTACAACCGCATTCTGGTCGATGCGCCATGTTCTG
>JAOAPW010000316.1 GCA_025463105.1 Candidatus Acidiferrum typicum
GTCAAAACTTGTAACGCCAAAGACTCAGAGGGGTGCCTGATCGGGAAAAGAAGCTGCCGAGCGACTTGCGATGCACTGTCCAAACCGCGGATTTGCTGTACGCCAGAACTACAGTTGGTGTTGAATAAAGAGCCAGTTTAGCGAGTGCTGATCATCTCCAGGCTAGCCCCTCCGCCTCTAACACCTTATTTCACAGCTATGTACGGGCCTTCCAGGCAACATCCCGATTGCAGGACCAATATGGTACGCAGTTTGCACTTCTCTTCGCGGTAGTCTGAACATCAGCAGTTGGCGAGGAGGTTCCATGCAGAATTCTCACCTGTTGGACAGTTTGCAGCCTAGCAACTCCACTGGGAATCGTGATGGCCTGAACGACTTAGCGACGACCAAGGTTGCCGATGAACAGCGAGAGGTGGAGACTCCACGCAAGGCCGATCCGCAAATGCCGGAATTGAATAGCGTCGCGGCGAGACAGCGCAACAGGCGACGCAGCACGCGCAGGGAGTTCCAGGCAATTGTTCGGGTGTACGGACGCACCCTAGATGGAAACGCGTTCTACGAAGATGCACGCACGATCAACGTGAGCGTGCACGGTGCACTTCTCATCCTGAATGCACCGGTGTCGAAAGGGCAGAACCTCCTGCTCTTCAACGAAGCGGCACAGAGACAGCAGGTGTGTCAGATTGTGGATGTCCGTGTCCGGGATACAGAATCAGCTGAGGTAGCCGTGGCATTTCCCAGTCCACACGCAGAGTTTTGGCAGGTATTTCCGGCCGGCAACCGGACGAATCTTCATTCGAAGACGAATAGAACGAAAGGAACCAAAGCAGCACCGCAAATCTCCTGACTCGGCGATTTACTTTGACGACCGGTGCGCTACGGCTCGAGCGAAGCCAAATAGGCTGTGATCGCCAGAATGTCGCCTTCACTCAAATTTTGAACGACTGGCCGCATCAGCTGAGTCCCAGGGCCGTTGCGCGTATATTGCTGGATATCGTAGAGCTGGCGTGCGAAATAACTCGGTGAACGGCCCGCGAGCGGAGGGAAATTGCCGTTGCCTTTCAAGCCCTCCCCGTGGCATGCGGCGCACGCGATTGTCTTGCCCGCGCCGCCTCGAACGACCAGTTCCTCGCCTCGCTTGATGCTGCCGACGGGCACGTACGCAATCCATCCGGAGTGTGGATTGCGATAAGTTTCAGTAGCGTCGGGATCAACCGGCATTTCCAGAATTCGCTGACCGAGAGGCTCGGTCTCTTTTCCTTCCACGGGAACAAAAAAGCCTCCCGCATTGCGGACCTTTGGCACGGTTTCCGTCTCGACTACCTTGATCCACGGCGTCATCTTCATCGAAGCGAAGTACTCGGCGGCGGCTTTTGCTTCTTCGTCGGTTATGCCCGCGGCGTTGCCGGACATCACAGCCGTATTTCTCTTCCCCGTGTCCGCAGTTTTTCGCGCGCCGTTCTTGAAGTCGGCAAGTTGCTCCAAGATGTATCCGGCAGGCAGTCCGGCGACGCCCGCGTTTTCAGGACGGCCTTTGCCGTTCGGGTAGTGGCACAAACCGCAGCTACCGATCCACGGATTTACGCCTGGCGAGCGCCGGTGCGCCACGATGGCAGGCATCGGAGGATGGTCATTCGGGAACCAGTCGACCGGGTTGCCGGTATCTCGTAGCTGCTTCACGGTGAAAGATTGAGTGCTGCCAGGAATCGTTCTGGCCGCTGTTTCGTCTGTTGGCGGCGGTGGAGGCAGTGGGGCCGGGGGCACGGCGTACGCCCATGCCAGGGGATGTGGGGCAGCGTCTTTTTGATCCTGGCCTTGTGGAGGCGGCGCTGCAATCGCCGCCGCGGAAACGAGAGCCATCACAGCAAACGAAGCGAGGAGATGCGGCCGAAAATAATTCGCCATAAAACGCCTCCACACGGGTGCGGGCTCTACTTGGAGCCCGCCAGAAACAGTTGCGGGCTCTGTTTGGAGCCCGCAATAAACACCGAAATTCAATCACGATCGTCGGCAAACTTCAAGCCTTGGAATCGCCCAGCGGTTACCGCGTCGCAGGTCCTCGCGACGTTGCTGTCGCAGGTTTCGCAAATTTTGCCGCCCCGACTGCCGCGTTCGGTTGCACATCGGTTAGTTCCGTGGTCGATTGCCCGTCCACCCACGTCAATGTCCAGTGAAAGGGCATCTTGACTCCGGAGACGGCGCGATAATCAGAATAATCAATATGCAGAGGGACCAATCCCACGGCAGTGTCGATAAAGCGCGCCTGCCGCACCAGGAGACCCGATTCTTTGTCAAAAAATAGCTTCACGCGAGTTCCCCCAGCGGCTGTTCCCTCAACCACTTGAACGGCGCGATTGTCGATTGTGACAGGAGGGAAGCCGGCCCGCCATTTTGTTAAGGCTTGCTTGAGCCGCGCGGGAAAGAAAATATCCGAGTCCATTCTGGCGCCGTCAAGATCTCCGCCGGTCAGCATGATCAGCGGTTGCGGTTTGTCCGCCGCCGCAATCCATCCTTCGCGCCCGTCGTAGGTCGTCGTATCGTCTCCGCCGGGCAAGTGATTCGTCATGGTTAGCTGATTCGGAGATTTGGCAGAAATTTCCGTCGGGACTTTATGAAAATCCGTGTCGAACCCCGCGTACGTGCCCTTCGCGGTGAAGCTGCTCAGCTTGGCCAGTTGCTGGGCTCCGCCGACGGCCTGAATAAACTTGTCCAGAATTTGCTCGGCGGCCGAAGCCGATTCGGGAGTCCCAGGAAGAATCTCAACTTGATCGGGATCGGCCGGAGGCGGCGGCCCGTACTGTTCGGCCAGACTCGGCGTGACCTCAGGCTTCTGGAAGCCGCGATGGCATGTGTAACAGGTCACCAGCCGCGTGTTTCCGAAGTCGGCCCGATTGATGAGGTTCTCCATCAAAACCATTCTGCGCGCAGTATTTTTAAGCGGAGTGTCGTCGGCATAGCGATCCCAATTGCCGGCACTTTCCGCGACGTGGCAGTCCGTACAGTTCATGCTCAGGGACGCGGAGAAAAAACCCATCACCCCCATGAATTCGTCCACGGGAATTCCGCGGAGCACTTGAATGTTTTTGAAGGCTTCTTCCGACATCTGCGGCTTCTGATCGGTGCCGGTCTTGGCGGACTGGCTGCGTGCCCGTGCGGTTCCCAGGAGGCACAAGATCATCGTTCCCATCGCAAAACAAATCGCTCGCCTGGATTGGAACTTCATTTTGCCTCCTTCTTTCGCCGTGCGCCAAGAGCGCGGAGCCGTCCGGCGATCGAAGCAGATTGAATCTTGCGCGGTCTCGCCTGGACATTTTTTTAGCCGCGCATAGCGAATTGGTTCGGCCCGCCGCACACTATACGCTTGCCCGCTTCCTCATGCAATGAAAGGATGCCTGCGCTTTGTAGTTGAAGTAGAGGCGCCCGTCAGTTGCCTTTTTGAAGAACAGAAACGTATTGGACAATTCTGTTTTCTAATTCTAGTTCCACAGTTCCGTGTACGCTCCCAGGCAGTCCGAGGAAAACTGGAGAGCGACTTCTTTCAGCGACTGTACACCGATGCCATGTTCAATATTGCAATTCATTTGATATTGGAATTTATAAGAAGCGCACGGGCGCGTGAATGAATTTGCTACGGGCGGATTTTTGAGACCCTCTAAAGCTGAATGCAATTTCGCCAATCAGGTGATAGATTGAATGTCCTGCTTCGTTGGGCCTGTAGCTCAGCTGGTTAGAGCAGCGGACTCATAATCCGTCGGTCCCAGGTTCAAATCCTGGCGGGCCCACCAAAATTACGTTGGTTTGCTGGAAGCCGCCGATATGCGTGATTGATCTCTCAGGATTTTGAGGGGCCTGATTGACTGTGTTCTG
>JAOAPW010000361.1 GCA_025463105.1 Candidatus Acidiferrum typicum
CGCGCAAAGGGCATGACGCTGGGGCGTCTGCCACTGACTTGCTGGACGTGGTTTGTGACCGCGATCCTTGGATTGCTGGCGTTCGGCGTGCTCCTGGCAGCGTGCATCCTCCTCTTACTCGATCGACTTGCGGGCACGAGCTTTTTTATTCCCGGCGGCCTTGTCATCACCGATCAAGTCGTGACCTGGCACAAAGGCGGCTCACCGCTGCTGTGGCAGCATCTATTCTGGTTCTTCGGACATCCCGAGGTGTACATCGCGATTCTGCCGGGCATGGGCGTGGCGTCGCACTTGCTCTCCACATTCTCGCGCAAGCCGGTGTTTGGATACCGGGCCATGGTTGGCGCGGTTTGTGGAATCGGTTTCCTCGGCTTCTGCGTCTGGGGCCACCACATGTTTATCAGCGGGATGAGCCCGTACTCGGCGTTCGCATTCTCGATTCTGACGATGACCATCGGCGTGCCTTCCGCAATCAAGACATTCAATTGGCTGGGAACATTGTGGGGCGGCAAAATTCAATTCAATGTTGCCATGCTGTTCGCTCTCGGATTTGTGTCGCTGTTCGTGAGTGGAGGTCTTTCCGGACTCTTTTTGGCGCAACCATCTTTGGATCTGTATCTGCACGACGGATACTTCGTAGTCGCGCACTTTCACCTGATCATGGGCGTGGCGGCGATATTCGGAATGTTCGCGGGCATGTATTTCTGGTTCCCAAAAATGTTTGGCCGGTTCTTGAACGAAGGGATCGGCAAAGTCCACTTCTGGTTTACGTTTGTCGGGGTGTACGCGATTTTCATGCCCATGCACTTCCTGGGACTGGCGGGTCATCCTCGGCGCTATTTCGATACAACCGCGGTGGCATTCCTCGGGCCGCTTCAACCTGTTCATGTGTTCATCAGCATTGCGGCGTTCATTACGATTGGCGCGCAACTCCTCTTTCTGTTTAACTTTTTCTGGAGCCTGAAAGCAGGGAAGGAAGCGAAAATGGAAAATCCGTGGCATGCGACCACGCTGGAGTGGTCCATCCCATCGCCGCCTCCGTTTGATAATTTTGGCGGTGTCGAGCCAGTGGTTTATCATGGACCATATGAATTCAGCGTGCCGGGCGCGGCGGACGATTACATTCCGCAGCATCTCGCGCCGAATCTGGTACGCAAAGCTTAGCGCATAGAAGGTCTCTTTATGCCAGGAACAGTCACAGAAGATATCGAGATTATAGACGCTGGCCACGGCGGAGGCACGGGCACGCCCGCGGGCGGCGATGATGACAGTGGATCTCCCGGATCGCGGCGCCCTGTACCGCGCCGCGCTTACTTTACGGCGCTGCAGTTGGGGCTCGCGGCCATCGTTATGTTTTTCATGGCTCTCGCCAGCTCTTACATTGTGCGCAAGGGCCTGGGCACGGACTGGCAACGCACGCCGATGCCTCCAGTGGTCTGGTTCAATACCGCCATTTTGTTGATCAGCAGCGTCACCATTATCGTGGCGCGGAAAAAACTGGAAAGCGGCGCGCGCGAGGCCTTCCGCACATGGTGGACGATAACCACCGGCCTCGGATTATTGTTCCTAGCCGGGCAAGTCATTGCCTGGCGCTGGCTCGCCCACGCCGGGATGCTTCTCTCGACGAATCCGAGCAGCAGTTTTTTTTATCTTTTGACGGCGGCGCACGGGGCGCACTTGGCGGGCGGAATTTTTGCTTTGTTTTACGTTACCTTCCGGCAGTGGAAGCGGTCGCGCATTTCGCAGGCGACGGCCGCGGAACTGACTTCGATTTACTGGCATTTCATGGATGGGCTTTGGGTTTTCTTGCTCGTACTCCTGACACTGGGACGGTGAACTGTGCATGAAGTAAAGACTGAAGATCCGACTCTTACCTCAGCCTGGTCGGGCGGAGGGTCGCCATTTGCGATGGGTTCGAAGAAACTCGGGATGTGGCTCTTCATCGTTTCCGATACGCTGACTTTTTCCGCCCTGCTGGTCACCTATAGTTACTGCCGGCTCACCAATCCGGATTGGCCGCGGCCCTTTCCCATCAATCCCGCCATCATTTTCTCGACGACAATGACCGTCGTGCTGCTGGCGAGTTCATTGACGATGGTGATGGCCGTGATGGCGGCGCAGCGCAACGACCGCAAGAAAGCGGTTATGTGGATCGTCGCCACCATGCTGGGCGGCCTGCTCTTTACCGGATTACACTTAACCGAATGGTTTAACATGATCACGAAGGAACACTTCACGATCACGAGCAATCCAGAGGGCACTCCCTTATTCGGCGCGGTCTTCTTCGGAATCACAGGCCTGCACATGACGCACGTGATGATCGGCGTTATCTACCTGGGGATTGTGGCTGTCGGCTACGGCCGCGGAAAGTTTTCCGCCGAAGATGTCGAGGTCAACGGCCTGTACTGGCACTTCGTCGACCTGGTGTGGATGTTTGTGTTTCCCTTGATTTATCTAATGTCGGTCAAATACTAGGCCATTTTGAATCGGGAGAAGATCGAACATGGACACACACGCACACGCGCACGCTGAGGCATCCAATCACGGAGCCAGCGTAGGAACGAATCTGGCGGTCTGGGTCGGCCTGGTCGCGATCACCGGCCTCGAAGTATTCCTCGCATACATGGAATTGCGGCCGGCCGTGATGCTGACCGTCCTGGTCGTCTTGTCGGTGGTGAAAGCCGCGATGATCATGTCCTACTTCATGCACCTGAAATATGAGAAATTTACGCTGGTGCTGTGGCTGGTACCGCCGATGATTTTTTGTATCTGCATGATGTTTATTTTCTTCTTCCCGGAGGCCTTCCGGCTGCTTCAGTTGAGGCCGCACTAGTAGGACAGGCACGCTTTATCCCGAGCCTGCGAGGGGCTGCTGTCCAGGTTTTAGCTTTGCGCGGATTGTTGTTCGGCGGTAGGATTGATTTCGTTGTAAATGAAAGCCGGACAGGCAAGAGTGCCTGTCCTACGGAAGGCCAATGCGTTATCGATTTGCACTTTTGATTGTTCTTGGACTTCTTGGCGCGGCGCGGGGTGCATATGCGCAGGGCTGCGCTCTCTGCTATACCACGGCTTCTGCGGCCGGCGCCGCCGCGCAGCGTTCGCTGGACTACGGAATTCTTGCTCTTTTGGTCCCTGCCCTGACATTGTTTCTCTGCGTGATATTCATGTTGTACCGTCGCGCCATCGCCGCAACGGCATAGCTCCGCTCCATCCATCCGTTTAAATTCAAATCAAAAGTAGATTTTCTGAGGGCGCTAATCGCGTAGCGCGTCCCGAACTGCTTGGGCAACGCGCTCAATTTGAAGGGCCGTGAGCTCCGGGTAGAGTGGAATCGAAAGAACTTCCCGGGCGGCGCGCTCGCTGATACGTAAATCGCCTGGTTTGCCTCCCAGGGAAGCGTACAGCGGCTGGAGATGGAGCGGAACAGGGTAGTAGACAACGCTGGCAATGCCGCGGTCCGCCAGCCGCTGTTGGACGACATCGCTGCGTGTTGCCCCGTCAGGGTCATTTCCACTCGCACCGCGGGCTCCTCGATTGGCAACGCGGCCGGAGATGGCAATTGTATAGAGGTAGTAGACGTGCTCCCGGCCTTCCGGAACGCGCGGAAGCGTGATGCCGGGCAAATCGGCGAACAAAGCGTCGTAGCGGCGTGCGTATGATTGGCGCGCAACGGTCCAGTCCGCCAGGTGACGCAGCTTTACGCGCAGAATTGCGGCCTGCAGCTCGTCCAGACGGCTATTCCAGCCGCGTTCCGTGCTGAGGTAGCGGCCAGTCTGCCCGTGGTTGCGCAGAGCGCGCAGGCGCGTGGCTAATTTTTCGTCGTTGGTCACAATCATGCCCGCGTCGCCGTATGCGCCCAGATTTTTGCTCGGATAGAAGCTGAGGCAGCCCGCGCGGCCCATCGAGCCCGTCCTTCGCCCGCGATACCTCGCTCCCATCGATTGCGCGTTGTCTTCGATCACAGGGATGCCATGCCTGGACGCGATTGCTAAAATCGGATCCATGTCCGCGGCAAGTCCGAACAAGTGAACGACGACGATAGCGCGCGTGCGCGGCGTAATGTGCGCTTCCAGCAGCGCGGGATCGAGGTTGAACGTAACGGGTTCGATGTCCGCAAACACCGGGCGCGCTCCCAGCGCGGTGACGGCGCTGCCGGTGGCAATGAAGGTGAACGCGGGCACGATGACTTCGTCGCCGGCATTCACACCGCAGGCATGGAGCGCGATTTCCAGCGCTTCGGTTCCCGACGCGACACCCACACCGTAGCGCGTGCCGCAGATTTGCGCGACTTCTTCCTCAAACGCTTCGCAGCGCGGCCCCAGCACGAATTGTTGCGCGACGAGAACTTCGTCGATCGCCGCGCGAATTTCAGGCGCGATCGATTCGTATTGCGC
>JAOAPW010000363.1 GCA_025463105.1 Candidatus Acidiferrum typicum
TATGGCGGAGAGGGGGGGATTCGAACCCCCGTCACCCTTTTGAGGTGAAACTGATTAGCAGTCAGCCCTGTTCGGCCACTCCAGCACCTCTCCACGAAAAAACAGGCCGAAAATGCACGCTGATTAACGGCGTACCGCGTGAAAGTATAGCACCGAGCGTCTGGTGGAAACTACCGCAACAAGTTCAAGAGTTGTGCGGCGCGCGATCGGGTGCGGGCTCTACTTTTACGCTGAACGCTTCAAGTGAAGCGTCGAGCCCGCCAAAATTTAGTACGGCGAATCCTGAGCGGTGGCGGAGCGGTTTTCGCGCGTGGCGTGTACCACGCCGCTATTGTCGGTATAAAAGCTCAAAAAACCGTAGTTGCCCGCGCGCGCCTGTAACACGTAGCTGCGGATAGAGCCGTCGGCTTCGGCCGGGCCTGGCGTGTACTGAATCTGGTAATTAACGCTCTGCGCGAATTGTGCAGCCGTGCGAACTGGTTCGCCCAGCGCCTCGAATTCTCGGGGATAGGCTCCGCGCTGCGCCGCGGCATAATCCGCCAGCGCGGCTCGCACTTGACGCAGTGATGCTACGGCGCGCGCTTCGGCCTGCGTCGTTGGGTTGCCCTGACGCTCCGGCACGATGAACCACAGAAAGCTCCAGATCGCGGCAAGGAGAACGCCAAGCAGAATGCCCCATCGCAGCAGAATTTTTTGCAGCGATGGCTTTGCCGCGGGCTGCGTCGTTCCCGGGATGGACATCGTCAGATCGGTGCCGCAGTGCGGACAAATCTCCGTCGCCTGATTGATTTCGTTTTCGCACTCGCGACAATTGTACATTGTGGGAAATGGGAGAGTCCGTCCCCGGCGCGATAAAAATGTCCGCGCGAGGCCGGTCAGTTTCTGGCGGGCTCCAAGTAGAGCCCGCACCCGTTCTGGCGGGCTCCACGCTTCACTTGAAGCGTTCAGCGTAAAAGTAGAGCCCACATCCGAATTCATCCTAGCGAAACGCGCATCCCCGCGTCAATTCGCATGCACCACGGACGGGAAGTCCGAAACAGGCGTGGAATAAAATGTAGCAAAAAAAATCGCTGAACAAATTATGCTGAACTTCTTACACGTGGCTTGAGTTGGCCCCGCTAGGAGGGTCGATATTGCGCGACACCCATCGAGCGCAGTCGATCTTCTTCGCGGCTCTGCATCCACCAGCGGCGCAACGATGCGACCGGCCAGACCGAACGCCAGGCGCCAAGAATTGCTCCCTTCCATGTCAGGTGAAAATATTCGCCGGATTTATCAAGATACATGTATCCACGTTCCTGCTGCCGCGGGCCATATCGCTCGAGACGCCGTTTTAATTCGGCTACTTCCTGTCCGGGCGGCGGCAACTCGGGCTTCGATCCGCCAATCTTTTCCTGCACCAGCATTCGATGGGCGCGATAAAGCGTAAAAGCATCCTTCACTTGCGGAAAACGGAACACATGATAGGTCGGCAAAGGAAACAGCACCGAAGGGATTGAGTTTGTATTTGTGTCGACCTGCGCGTCGTCCGAACATCGGGTGATAAATTCGGTGTGGCCGGCCATTCGCGTGGCGGACTTGACGACAGAAACATTTGCCCATTCCATGGTCCGCGGATTACTAAAAAGCGCCATGAAGCTCCCGGCGCGAGACGTCATTTTCCCCACGTTCACATAGCCGACGGGATCGAAGCCCAGCCCTGCAATACTTTGTACGCGAGGCGCCATAAACTGCTGGACGTCGGGCGGAAGCGATTCCACGGGAACCAATTGCGGATTGAGCTTTGCTTTAAAGCGGAACTGGATGCGCAACAAAACAGGTCCCAAAATCAAAAATGCCCCATAGACTTTCACAAGAAGTAAAAAAAATCCGTTGCTCAACAAACCCGTCATCGCAGACCTCTTTCTAAAAAACCCTTGTATCGGCTCTCGCCGGGTGCGGGCTCTACTTTTACGCTGAACGCTTCAAGTGAAGCGTGGAGCCCGCCAGAACCGGGTGCGGGCTCTACTTGGAGCCCGCCAGAAGTTAACCGGGAAGTCCCTGCTATGCGGTTAAAGAATATTGGCGGTATTTCAGCTCGATTTGTGGGCAAGCTCGTCCAGCCAGGCGTCGAGCGTGGCGCGATCTTCCGCTGTTGTCTCTCCAAAGCGCACGCCCATACCGAATCCTGGGTGCGTGTAGATCACTCTCCCTGTGAAATCGCATGCGCTGCATCCATATCGGATGCTGATGCGCAACTGCGTGCCGTCTGGAAACGGATTCACCGTATCCACGTAGCAGCCGAGCGAACTCAATTCGGAAATACGCGCGACGAATCCTTTTGCATTTCCGAGTTCCGCAATTTCGGCCTCCGCGATAAATGAAAATCGCGCGTTGGCCCTGCTCACGGAATACCGAGTTTCTGGCATTGTGTCGCCTCTTTGCGGATGAAGACCGTTGACTGCCTGATACCATTGTATAAAACGGTTGGGACGATGCGACTGGATGTGTGTCCGGAATTGCGAAAGAGATATCTGGCTATTCGTACAGGCAGGAATCAAACAAGAGCGCCGGCCGATCCACATTCAACCCGAAAATGTCATCGGCCGGCGGCAGTAGTTTCTGAGCCTCCGTAGCACAGGCTTCAGCCTGTGTGCCTTTCTCTCAGAGTGGCAGAAATCAAATCCACACAGGCCTGAAGCCTGTGCTACAGGAAAGCGACTCTTTCCTGTGTTACTTCTTTGCATTCGCCGCCGCGAACCGGGCCTGCATGTCGCGCGTCAGGTGCGGCACGATGCCGATCACCCGTTCGATAAGCATGAGCTGGCCGCGGTGATGCATTTCGTGTTCTTTGACTGAGAGGATCATGTCGAAGCGCGTTCGAGAAGCGGGCGTCGCGCCTTGCGGCATGGCCACCTGCTCACCCAGAAAATCATCCGTCAGTCCTTCAAGCCAGCCGGCCCATTTTTCGCCTGAGGTTTTCAGCAGCTCAATGGTTTGTTCCTTGGTTCGCGGCTTCTTTTCTTCCGCTGTCAGCCGCTGCATAAGCGCCGGAAAATCAAATCCCGCTAGCGTGGTACGGCGCTCCTGAACATGAATTTGTTCCTGAAAACCCTGGGACACCGCAATATGCGCGAGCAGTTCACCGACGCTGCGCGTGTCGGGAGCTGGCCGGAAGCCATATTTTTCTTCGGGGATATCCTGAGCGACGGCCAGAGTATTCTTGCGGACGGTGCGAAAACTGTCGGCTAGCTGTTTGGCTCCGTAATAATTCAAGTTAGATCTCCTTTGATCAAATGAGCGAACAAATTTTCAGACATTGAACTTGCCCGAGAGTTTACCATGCGGGCCCAAGCTATTGATTACAGGAAGGGAATCGGTCGTTCCACGTGAAACATCCGGAATTAGACTTCAGATTTTGCGGTTCTTGTAGCGTCGGCCTTCAGGCCGACGTCGTGGATCCGGCAGGGACCTACCTGAAGGTGGGCGCTACACATCCCACCATCTCACGCGGACTCTGAGGTTGTGCAACGAGAAGGATGACCGTTAGCCGATTGGCGGGCTGGAAGAATCCGCCGTGCCATTGGGGCTGACGCGAAGTGTCCCGCTTTGATCGGTATAAAATGACTTCTGGCCCGTGCTGCCGGGAGTCACGGGAACCGCTGTAATTGCGTAGCTGACCACGTTGCCTGCCGGATCGGTCGCCAATACCGTAAACGTGAATTTGTAACCGCTCTTCACGCCCGACGCCAGAGTCGAATCAATCAGATCGGCCGCAGCGGAGGAAGAGGCCGGGGCCCCGCCGGGACCCATATTCGAAATGGCACGCGGGAAACCGCCGTAGCTATTCGAATACATCACCGAGCTTTCAGTCAGGGCCTTGAGCGCTCCGACCGCAGCGGTCTCATTGGCGGACATTTTCGAGCGCATCAAGTTGGGAATTGCAATGGCGGAAATAATCAAAATAATGGTCACAACGATCAGCAGCTCAATGAGGGAAAAACCTTTTTGGCGTCTGTTCATCACTCTCTCCCATCCCGTATTCGACTTCGCCGCAAAGCGTGGCGGCGGTACAACTTATATTTCGATTCCGGGACTCAGAAGCGGGAAGCTCTGGTCTGCCTGCGGGCTGCCGGTTAGGTCCGTATTGTACACCGAGTCGCCCAAAACGGATTGACGAAAACGTATCCGGCCCAGTTGAGGACGCCCCGAGTGCGCCCCAGGTACGCTATGATGCATCTAGTCAGTCCAAGGCCGTCCGCATCACATGGAACAGGAATCCACTCTCGCGCCGATCGCTGCTTTTTCCAGGCAATATGCCCAACTGCTCGAATGGCTGCACGCGGAAGCGAAATGCGCCCGCTGGGGACTGGCCCGCGGCCGATTTGCAGAGGCTCTGCGACAGAGTGTCGAGAAACGATATGGCGGGACGCGACCCGATGTCGCGGAGGTTGAAACTTACCTGAAGTCGCTACACCTGGAGGACTTAGCCTTAGCGTGCGCTTGCGCCGACGGCGAGGAAACAGCCTGGGAATTTTTCGTCGCCCAGTTCCGGCAGGAACTTCGCGCTTCCGCAGGGGCTATTCTTCGCGCATCCGGCGCCGGCGACGATGTCCGGGCGGAGGAACTGGCTGACTCTCTCTACGCGGAACTCTTTGGCGTGACTCCGACCGGCAGTGGACGGCGGAAATCACTCTTTGAATATTTTCACGGCCGCAGCAAACTTTCCACCTGGCTTCGCGCCGTGCTTGCCCAGCGCCACGTGGACCTGCTGCGGAAAAACTGGCGGACAGTGTCACTGGAAGCCGAAGAAGACAAGGCGGTTGGCAATATTACAGCGATCACGGCGGGCTCAGCTCTGAAACTTGGGACGAATCATGGGAGTACGCATTTGCAGGGGCGGCGCCCGGCTGCGTCACCGCCGGATCCGGACCGTGAAAGATATCTGGGGCGGCTTGCCGGAGCGCTCGGGGCTGCTATTGTCGGCCTCGCGCCGCGGGAGCGCATGCTCCTCGCCTGCTATTACGTGGACCAACTCACGCTCGCGGAGATTGGGCGCACCCTGGACGAGCATGAGTCGACGGTGTCGCGGCAGCTCGACCGCATAAGGCGCCAGCTGCGAGAGTCTGTAACAAAGACATTGCTTCACGGTGCGCCGGCGCAGGATGGCCGTGGAGTAGAGGCTGCTCTCGACGAGGCGCAAGTGGAATTGGCATTCGAATATGCACTGGAAGACTGGCCATTTGACTTATCACGCGCGCTTTCGAACGCAGAGGCCCCTGTAGATCCACCGCAGAAGTGAATCGGGCGGCGAGCGCGA
>JAOAPW010000369.1 GCA_025463105.1 Candidatus Acidiferrum typicum
CAAACTATCACCGCATACCCGAACGGCACATCATATACATCCGTGCAGGAAATTCAACAATCTTCTTCAAAACTTGAAATTAGTTGGAAGACGGCGGTTCGTACACTCGATGTGGGTTTCACTTAAAGCAGTTTGGAATATGATACGGCTCAATCTTTGCCAGGAGGCTCCCGGCGTGACGTGGGTCACAATGGGAAGGAAACTTATTCTCAGGCAAGCACCTCTAAGGCTTGGGGGCTACATGAAGAGAATCATTGTTTGCTGTTTTTTGTTTGTATTAGGCCTGATTACGACAGCGATTCCCGGACGGAGCCAGGAAGAAGTTCTTAGCCCTCCCGCCAAGGCCGCGTGCAAATTCGCTGACGGCAAGACGATTAACGTCGCGTATTCCAGCCCGCGGATGCGCGGACGCAAGATTTTTGGCGATTTAGTTCCATTCGGCGAAGTGTGGCGCACCGGCGCAGATGACGCGACAGCCTTTTTAACGACGTCGGATCTGGTAGCCGGTGAAAAGACGATTCCGGCCGCCAAGTACACACTGTTCACACTGCCGACCCAGAACAAGTGGACATTGATTGTCAGCAAACAAACGGGTGAATTCGGAATTCCCTATCCCGGAGAGAAATTTGATTTCGCGCGGCTGGAGATGAAAGTTTCGAAGCTGCCTTCGCCGGTCGAGAACTTCACCATTTCATTCGATCAGGCTGGAGCGACTTGCACAATGAAGCTGGATTGGGAAACGACCCGGGCATCCATCGAATTTTCTGAGAAAAAATAGCGGCCTGGCATTTCGGGCGTGAGCATGTAGGGGCACGGCACTGCCGTGCCCCTACGAGACGAAGAAAAAGTTTAAAATTCAAGCCTTCGTGTGAGAGACCGTTGTTGCCGCAGCCGTCTGCGCTGAGTCGCTTTCGGATTCTTCTTCGATTTCGCTCTGCCATTCGACTGTGATTCCCCGCCGCACACTTTCCGAAGCTGCACAGAGACCTTCGTGGTGTTCGAGAGCGCGCTCCACGGTGGCGCGTTTATCCTTGGGCACTTTCAGGCGATAGCGCACTTTGATGCCCGTCAAAATCATCTTGCCATCCACTTCTTCGATTTTTCCTTCGGCTTCCACCTGCAATTTTTCGGGATCGGCTCGGACGCCGCGTGCCTCAAGCGCTCCGGCAACCGTACCCGTCAAGCAGCCGCCGACGGCCGCCACAATGTAATCGAGCGTCGCGGGCCTGGGCTCGCTCGGCGAAAGCTTGAAGTACTGGGCGATTCCGCCGTGAATTCCCATCCGCAAAACATCGGGAAATCCCTCGACTTGCGCTCGCTTGATTTTGCTGTTGCCGGGCTCTTTTTGGATTTTAACTTTCGAGGTATGAAGTAATTTAGCCATGCGGAGCTCCTCAATCGAGATTTAAAATGGCCGGAAAATATTGTCGTATTCTAACACCGAAGGTGAAAAACCCGCGAGAAACCCCACACGTAAACCCGACGTGTGGGGCACCCAAGTTCTTCTCTCAACCTCACACCCGGGTCACGCGCCCAGTTTAGCCAAGGTTCTCTAACAAGTCCGTAACACGAAAAGGCTGAGTCGTCTTCACCGATACGGTGAACAATTTGCGGGGATCGCTGGCGTATGCCGTTGAAAAGTTTTTGCCTTGAAAAAGCTGCTTAAAAAAACTCTCGAAATCGGACTCGAACGCCTGGCGGGTCGTGCTGGAATTCGGGGCCAGCAAACGGTCATTAATGAAGATTTCCATTTCTTGACCATTAAAGCGCAGCTTACCGCCCAGGCGGGATTCCGCTTCCAGACGCTGACACGCTGTAAGCGCCGCGCGCGCCGCCTGCTTCAGGCGATCCAGATTGCTGCCATCAACCGGAGCTTTGCGGTTGTAGCGAACACCCAAACGATGATCTGCATTGTCCACGCTGTAATCGCCCTCGTGCCCGATCAGGACCACGCCCGGGCCTGCGTCCACATGCCGGTAATCGGCGATGTCCAGTAATAATCCTTCGCCTACTTGATTTTGAATCCAGCCGTGGAAAATCGGAATGAGCGGCTCGAGGTCGACTTCCTCGGGATTCCGCACGAGGAGTTTCACATTCACGTGCTGCATTTCCATTTGTGAGGTTTCCATTCTTCAGACGCTCGCCGGAGTGCCAACGCGATTGTAGCAACTGTGCGCCGCGTCGATAAAAAGCTGCGCTTCGTCGATAAGGTAGCGGGTCGAGTCAGCCGTGTAGGGCTCGCTCGATTTTTCGTGAGCGGCAAACAGGTAATTGGCGAATTTTCCGCCGGCAAATGGATCGAAGAATTTCTGCGTGTCGTAATACCGCGTGCGAAATTCGCCGACAATCTCTCTCGGATCATCCGTGATATTCGGCGATTCGATCTTTACCAGCGCTTTGGCGGCCCGCAGCATTGAATGATAAGCGGTCGCTCCAGCCTGCTCGACTTGACCACTGTCCCATTTCACCTGCGCCTCAAATAATTCCCTCTCAGCGGCGCCCAGATCGAACTCGACTGCCGACACCACTTCTCCAGCGCATTCACCAATCCCCATGTCCGACAAACTGTATTCCCGGGGATCGCCCCAATCGCTGAAGAAAGAACGGTCCGATGGATCAGCAGGCAGGCGCGCAAGATCCTCCAGCAACTTTTTCAATTCCACCTTGCCCATGCGCTTTATGAAATCCTTAAATTTTTCGCCGTTCTGCCGATTGGCTGCGTAGCGGTCCGTCAGTCTTGAAACGACTTCCGGAATATTTTTTGACGGGATCGCGATTACCGGGAGGCCGTAGGAGCCTCCATTGTTATCCCACTCGCCGCCCAGTACGACCTGAAAGTGCGGTACCGCGTATCCTGCCATTTTGCGGCTGACGCCGTAAAAACCCAGGTCCGCCACATGATGCTGGCCGCAGCTATTGAAGCAGCCGCTAATTTTGATATGCAAATTCTGTACAGCTTCATCCAATTGAAAACTTTTCTCGGCTAATCGATTGCGCAGTTCCGCAGCCAGTCCGCGCGAAGAAGAAATTCCCAACTTGCACGTGTCCGTTCCCGGGCACGCGGCGACGTCAACGATGCTTTCGGCGACTGGTGCGGCAAGTCCAGCGGCTTCGAGCGCCTTGTGCAGATCCAATAAATCACTTTGGCTCACCCAGCGAAGGACGATATTTTGTTCGACCGTCGACCGGATCGTTTCCTTCGTAAAGCGCCGCGCGATGTCGGACAAGGACCGCAGTTGATTCGCGGTGATGTCACCCAAGGGAAGTGCGATCGTAACGACCACGTAGCCACTTTGTTTCTGTGGCCGGGTGTTGAACTTCATCCAGCGCTGGAAAGATTCTGTGCCTAGCAAGGGCGCTTTGCCACCGGGCCGAAGAGGAGTCTCCGCGAATTGCTCGGCGTCTTTTACAAATTCGGTCCATCTGGGGTCAGGAGGAAGGTTCTTGCGCTCTTCCAGAACCAATTCCTTGAATTTCTCAATGCCTAAATCCTGAATCAGGAATTTGATTCGCGCGCGGCTGCGATTTTTCTTTTCACCGCGAGCCGCGAAAACGCGGGCAATCGCCTGCGCCAGCGGTAGTAATTCCTCGGGAGGCACAAACGTGTCGAATAATTTTGCCTGGTAAGGGACCGCGCCGAGTCCGCCACCAACGTACGTTTCAAAACCACGTTTTTCTTTTCCGTTCTCGGTCCGCGTTACAGCGATCATGCCCAGATCATGCATCCTCGCAAGGCCGCAAGCATGCTGCGAGCAGCCGCTAAAGGACGGCTTAAACTTCCTACCGAAATTTTGGCAATCAGGATGTCCCAACAGAAATTTGGATAATGCTTTGGAGTAAGGCGTGACATCGAACACTTCGTCCGGGCACACGCCCGCGTATGGGCAAGCTGTAACGTTGCGAACCGAATTACCGCACGCCTCACGAGTTGTAATCTGTGCGGCCGCCAGTCGGCGCATCAAACTGGGAGTATCTTCGATGTGCACATAGTGCAACTGAAAATCCTGGCGAGTCGTCACGTGCGCAATGCCGTCGGAATATTCCTCGGCGAGTTCCGCCAGCGTTTCAAGTTGCTCGGCGTTGAGTCCTCCAGCGGGAATTTTAATCCGCTGCATTCCCGGGGCATCCCACATCGTCATCGGGCCTTTGGTTAGCTCAGCAGATGGATAGGAAATTTTTTGAACCTCTTTCCCGTCATGCCTCTGCCCGTTGTCATATCGCTGACCGTAGATGCCTCTTCGCAAGCGCGTCTCGGCGAAGAGACGTTCATCCAGCTTGCCCTGCTTCCTGAGGGCAACTTCGGTTTCAAAAATGTCAATTTCGCGGGCCAGAGGCTCCGGCAATTTCCCGCTGAGTTTCTCCGCCCAAAGTGAATTTGAGGCCT
>JAOAPW010000372.1 GCA_025463105.1 Candidatus Acidiferrum typicum
CTGTTTCCAGTCCCTGTTGCGAATCATTCCCCTGTTGAGGAGTGGCGCCCAGGGCCTGTTGCGCGTCATTCACTTCTTTTTCGAGGCGCTGCATTCCGGCTGCAATTTCCGGCTCGGCTCCGCTGGCGTTTGGATCGATGCCGCGACGCATCCAATCGGCACCGCGCTGGATGCGGGAACGCAGATCGGATTGCTGCATGTCGCTCAGAGCTTCACGCAATTTTGTGGACGCGGCATTCTGTTTGTTGGTGGCCAGTTCGCGTGCAGTGTCTTGCATTTCTTTTTCCAGGCGGCCCATGTCTTCCGCGAGCCGCTGGCGATCATCGGCGAGTTTTCGTTTGTCCTGCAGACCCGACTGTGGCCCGGTCTGGCCTCCGCCTGGCTGTCCGAAAGCCTGACGGGTCCGATCGGCCTGATCGCGCTGTTCCTTCGCCAACCGGCTTGTCTCGTCGGCCAGCGATCCGAGGCGTGAAGAAGCCTGCTGCTGGCGCATTCCGCCCAGCAAATCGGTGGCTTCCTTCAAGCGATCGGCGGCGCGACGCGCCTCGGCTTCGCTCTGCTGCGGAGACGTCGCGCGGCGCATATCATCGGTAGCCTGCTTGAGTCGATCAAGAGACTGTTGCACGCGTGGATCGGTCGAGCCCTGCTTGGCTCCGCCGCTTGATTGGCCTGAAGAACCTGACGATGAACTTCCCTGGGAGCCGCTTTGGGAACCCTGCTGCTGCGAACTTCCCTGGGAATTGCCTTGAGAATTATTCCGTGCCATCTGTTCCATCTGACGCTGCAATTCTTCGGCTTCGCGGCGCAGCATTTCCTGTTGCCAGCGCTGCTCGGAACTTTGAGCGCTGTTATTGCGTTGCTGCTGCGCGAGTTCTTCCTGCCGGCGCGCAAGCTGATCCAGCTTTTGCAGCGCTTCATCAATGTCCTTGTCGCGCTGGCCCGCCGAACCCGCGGTCTGCGCGGTCTCATACTGATTTTTTTCGGTGTCGAGTTCGAGATCAAACAGGCTCGCGAGATCGCGGCCCGCGCCGCCTCCGGAACCTCCGCTTCCACCGGCGCCGCCAAACGCCACTTGAATCTGGCGGAACGTAGCTTCGGCGCGTAGCAGATGTTGAAGCGCTTTCTGCTCGTCGGGTAGAGCCTCCTGCCATTTCTGCTGCTGCAATTTGTCCGAGGCCGGACCCATGGCGTCGACTGCCGCATTCATGTCCTTCACAAAACCGTTAAACTCGTCGTTCTCCTGAGACAACTCGCGGCTCTGCATGCGACCGGCCAGGGACTTGGCCTGATCGCGCAGTTTGGATTGAACGTTGGAAAGAAACTTGGCAGTTTCGGCTGATTCCTGCTTGGTGGCTTTATTGTCGCCACGCTTTTTCCAGGTCTCGGCGATGATTTCCTTCTCACGCTGCGAGATGTCGTTCTGGTCCATCTGGCCGCCGCCACCTCCGCCCCCGCCGCCTCCGGCCTGTTGGGATTGTGAGAACTCGCGTTCAAATGGATCAGCCTGGATAAAGGAAATGTCGGTGCGCGATTCGGTGCGCGAATCTTTCGCGGTCGCGTAAAGGCTCACAACGTCGCCGGGAACGAGCTTGAAATTCTCAAGAGAAATTACGGTCTCGCCATCTGCCTGCTTGACGCCCTTCTGCTTCAGCAGGTCAACGGTCTGCTCGGCGCCGCCATTGACCGAATAGTGCAGCTTCATGTCGTAAACGCCGAACTCGTCATCCGCCTTTACAGCAACGGTGACCTCTTCGATCGGACTCGATCGATAATCGTGCCCGGGCCGCGCGATGATCACGTTCGGCGGATCCGCCTTGCGCGCTTCGATGAAGAAATCATTGGACAGGCGCACAGGCTGCCCCTGATCGAGCGCCGCGACGTGATAGACGCCGTCCTTCTCCATGCGAACGGTGCCTTTGTAAACGTTGCCCTGGCCTGCGGTGAGGCGAATTTGCTGTTCGTCGTTCACAACCAGCACGCCGTCGCGCATCGGCCGGTCGGTTTCGATTTCCAGATCAGCTTCGGTGCCTTCGACGGCACGCAGATCTCCGCCACGTTCCTCGACTACATTCTGCAAGCGAGTCCACTCGGGATAGCGGTACGTCACGCGAACATTTTTCACGCCGGGCAAATCCAGCACGCGAATATTGAAGTGCCGTGAACGCAGTGGTCCCGCCTCCACGTAATATTCAACGTTTTCAGGAAGGCCCGCGAAAACAAACTGGAAGCCCGAGCTTCCTGCCTGGGGATGCATGGAAACCTGGTCCCACTTGGAAGCGCTTTCGTAGCGCGCGTAGAGACGCACGGCGTCAGTCTGTAGGCCAATGATTTGCGCGGTAACCATCTGGTCGGCATTGCGGCGAACCGATACATCGCCAGGAGTCACCTGGATGTCATAAAAAGGAGCGGAGCCACTGCGCGGCGTCGCGGCCCAAAGCAATGCTGCGCCATGTCCCAAATATCCCGGTCCAGCCAGAATCATCCAGACGAGCACGCACAGCGATGCAGCGCCAACGCCGACGAAAGTTGCCAAGGTGCGATCGGGTACCAGGTGAGAGGGTTCCGCGGCGCGCGCCACGTTTAGAGTGTCAGCGGCCAGAAGCTCGATAAAAGGTTCGCGAACAGCGGCGTCACGCTCAGCGAAGGTCACCAGTCGCTGCTGAAATTCGGGGAACATATCTTCCGCTTGGCGAGCAGCGCGCCTGCGCGTGAGAGCTTTCAGTGGAATCGCTATGCCAAAACTCACCGCGAGAGCGAGGGCGAAAAGAAGAACGACTCGCGCGCTGGTGATGCTCCAGCGGGAGAACGCGAATGCGTTGGTAATGAGGACGAGGAGGACGGTCGCCACGAGCGCGACCGATGTGAGTATGGCTGCGCCGCGAGCCGCCGCACCAAGGCGCAATCTCTTCTCCAACTGCTTGATATAGGAGTTGAGCTGATCCCGGATGCTCATGAGTCCTCCTGCTGCTGAACCCCCAGGTACTGATCGGCGAGAAGGGATTCAGCCACTGCGGCTGCTAATACCAGAATCATAATATACCACCATACGCTGAAGGGCTTGGTCTGTTCCTGCGTCTGCCCGGCAGCCGCGGCCTGCGTCGCGGCTCCGCCGGAATTGCCGCGCCACAGCGCCAATGTTTCGTCGGGAATAACTTCAAGATTCGATTCGCGGCGATCAGGATTAACTCCGATCACGTCATGACGCCCATTCGCGAGTTGCAGTTCGTAAAATCCGGCGCGCGTGAGTTGGTAAGTTTGCTCCGAGGAGGCTTCTTTCAACGAAAGGGGGCGATGGCCGTCCGGATCGATTACCTCGACGCTTACTGATTGCTCCTTCGAGCTGCGCAGTTCCAGAAAAGAATCGACTATGCGGGCGCCGCTGCGGTTCTGCGTGCCGGAAAGATAGCGCGCGGTCTGCTCGACAAAAGGTACGAAGATGGGATGGAGCGGAAAATCGTTGGTGAGATTGTCGAGTCCCGAAGTGAAGAGCAGTACGCTGCCCTCCCCGATTTTCTTTTCCAGAAGCACCGGCATCTGGTCGGTTAAACGAACTGCGACGCGAGCGTCACCGGGATCCACTCGAACCGCAAAATAAAATTTCACGCCGGACCAACGGTCGGCCTTCGCTACGGATGGATAAGAAGGATCGGCCTCGCCGACGGAGAGAAAACGGTCATTCATGCGCGAGTAGTAGCGGGATTCCAGAATGTTTCCGCCAAAAACCGGAATGCGAGTGCTGTGCGAAGCCGAAGTGCCAATGGCGATCCAGACGCTGCCGCCAGCCTGCACATATTTCAAAAGTTCGCTTTCAAAAGATGCAGGCACCGAAATCACATCAGAAAGAACAACGAACGCATACTTTGAAAGAGGACGGCCGGCAGCCTGCGCGGTGCTCGTGGTATCAACGGTGAATCCCGAGTCAGCGGTCGAGGCTAGCGCCGCGCGAACATAAACAGGAGAGCGCGAGTCGCCAGCCTCATAAACGAACAGCACGCGGCGGGGATCGGTGCGCTCAACGGCGAAAATGCTCGAATCGTCCGCGGGAAAAGCGTCAGCCGAATCGATGCGCGCTTCGCAGCGAGTAAAGCCATACGGCACGTCGAGCGACTGAAATTCAGTGGTAGCGCGACCGTTTGCGGGCACAGCGACAGTCTGGGTGGCCAGCGCCTTGCCGCCCGCAAGCAAAGTGACTGTTTTGGTGGCGGCGGGAGTGTTAAACCCTGCGACGACGACTTGCACGCGCGTTTTTTTCGGCTCCCAGACCTGTCCGGGCACATTCACGCTTTCCACCGTCCAGTTCGGCACCGAATCTTTGACCACCGGATGCAGGATCAAAGAAATATTCGCAGGCAGCGCCAATTCATTGAAGCTCGCCGGCATCTCGGATCTTTGCATGTCACTGAACAGATGAAGCTCGATGGGTGTGGCAATTGATTCAGCGAGCGAACGAAGTGAGCGCGCGAGTTCGCCGAAGTTTCCGTGAGAATCTCCGGGCTGAAGACTCTCGACGGCGGCACGCAACGCGCCCGCATCCTGCGAAGGTTGTGTGAGCACCTGAATCTGCGAGCCGAGAGCCATCACCTGGGCGCGATCCGACGGCCTTCGCGAGGACAAGACAGAAAGCGCTTCGCGGCGCGCGTCCGCAAGGCGTGTTCCGGCGCGCATGCTGAATGAATTGTCGATCACCAGCAACAAGAGCTTTTCATTGCTCATATTCGCGGCCGTGCGATTGATGAACGGATTCGCGAACACCAGCGCGAGCAGGAGAAGCAGGAGTGTGCGGAGCGATAGCAAGAGCAAATAGCGCAGGCGGCGATGCTTGATCGAACTTTGCGTGCGTCGCTCGAAAAACATCAGCGAGCTGAAGGGATGCGGAGTCGTCGTGTGCCGCCGCAGCAGGTGCACGTAGAACGGTATGGCCACTGCCGCGATGCCCGCCAGAAACCACGGAGCGAAGAGGCCCACTTAATCCCTCCCCTGGCGAATCGAGAGATATTCCCGGAGGGAATCGTCGAGCGGCCTGTCGGTAACGAGCAAGTGATAATCCATGCCGGAGCCGCGCGCTTTGTCGCGCAAGGATTCCATGTGCGCGCCCATCTTGGTGCGATATTCGTCGCGCACATATTCAGGAGTAATCTCGATGCGCTCCTGCGTTTCCAGATCGACCAGCGTGGCCGGCTCGCGGAAATCGGGCCGAATTTCCTTGGGATCGAGAATATGAAACAGCACAACTTCATTTCCGTGGAAGCGCAAAGGCTCGATGGTGCGAACGATTTGCTCGGCAGATTCGTAAAAGTCGGAAATGAAAACCACGATCCCGCGCCGCCGCAGGAATTGCTGGAAATGGTGCAGCGGCTTGGCGAAATCGGTTCGCGCGCGAGGTTCCGCGTGTTCGAGTCCGCTCAAAAGACGGACAAGTTGGCCTTGCCGCGTCGAGGGACGAATGTAGGAGCGAATCTCATCATCAAAGACGATCAGGCCGGCAGCGTCACGCTGATTTTGAATGGCCAAATAAAATAGCGAAGCCGCTGTGAAACGCGCGTAGTCCATTTTAGTAACGGAGTGTGACGAGAATTTCATGGAGTTGCTGGCATCGAGCAGCACGGTGAGCATGCTGTTCGTCTCGCCGCGGTAACGCTTCAAATCGGCGCGCTCGGTGCGTGCAAACACGTTCCAATCAACGTGGCGAAGATCGTCGCCAGGCGAGTACGCGCGATATTCGGCGAACTCCTGGCTGAAACCGAAATCCGGCGAACGGTGCAGCCCGGCGACGAACCCGTCGACGACAGTCTTCGCCACCAGGTCCAGACCGGAAATTCCGGCGAGCACGGACGGATCGAGGAAACGTTGCAGCATCGGTTTTCTCAGGCCTTCGCGGGCGGCGGCATGTGTTCCAGCAGCCGGCGCAGGATTTCGTCCGAGTCAATGCGGTCCGATTCGGCGTGGAAGTTTAACAGGATGCGGTGGCGGAGCACGGGAGTCGCCAGCGCGGTGATATCTTCGTACGCGACGTGATATCGATGATGCGCAAGAGCGCGAGCTTTTGCCGACAAAACGATAAACTGCGCGGCGCGCACGCTGGCGCCGTAATTGACATATTTCTTGATGAAATCAGGCGCGGAACCGCTGTTGTGGCGCGTGGCGCGACCCAGTTAGACCACATAATTCGCGAGAGACTCACCGATCGGGACCATGCGCACGAGTTTCTGGAAATCGAGAATCTCTTCCGCTGAGGTAACGGTATCAACCTGCGCCACGTGCGTGGCCGTCGTTAAATCCACGACTTTCAATTCGTCGCTGGCGCTCAAATAATCGAGCACGGTATTAAACAGGAAGCGGTCGAGCTGCGCTTCCGGCAACGCATATGTGCCTTCGAGTTCGATGGGGTTCTGCGTGGCCAGCACGAAGAACGGCGCAGGCAGTTTGTAGTGGTTTCCGCGCACGGTGCAGGATTGTTCCTGCATCGCCTCAAGCAGCGCGGACTGCGTTTTCGGCGGGGTGCGATTGATTTCGTCGGCCAGGACGATGTTCCCGAAGATCGGCCCCGGGACGAATGTCCAGCGCCGGTGGCCCGTCGTGGGATCTTCCTCGATGATGTCCGTTCCAGTGATGTCGGAGGGCATCAGGTCCGGCGTGAATTGAATGCGCTTGAAAACGAGGCCAAGCGTCTGCGCAATCGTGCGGACCATCAGAGTTTTCGCAGTGCCGGGCAAGCCGGTAATCAGGCAATGGCCGCCGACGAACAGCGAAATCAGAATCTGATCGAGCACTTCTTCCTGCCCGACGATCACCTGGCGGACTTGAGCGAGAATGTTGTCGCGGACGGATTGAAAGCGTTCGATGCGTTTC
>JAOAPW010000232.1 GCA_025463105.1 Candidatus Acidiferrum typicum
GGATAGACGATCAGTTTTGACGGCACGCTTTGCCGTTGCAACGCCGTGAAAAATTCGAGGCTCTGTGTGTACGGGACGCGGTAGTCGAGCTCGCCGCAGATCACGAGTGTCGGCGTATTGTATTTGCTTAAGTCGCCGGCATAGGTGCTGGGCGACCACTTGTGATAACTTTCGGGATTCGTCCATGGCGTTCCTTGCATGTCATGTTCCTCGAACCACAGTTCTTCGGTGGCGCCGTACATTCCCGGCTTGTCGTACACGCCCGCATGGCTGATGAGCGCTTTGAATCGCCCCGTGTGCGTCGCGATCCAATCCACCATGTAGCCGCCATAGGAGCCGCCGGCTGCGGCCACGCGGCTCGCGTCCACAAACGGGTATTTAGCAAGCACGAAGTCCGTGCCTTTCATCAGGTCTTCGTAGACTTTTCCGCCCCAGTCGTCGGTAATCTCGTCGGTGAACTTTTGTCCATAACCCGTCGATCCGCGCGGGTTGATCATTACGGCGACATAGCCTGGCGCGGCAAATAATTCTTCGTTCCAGCGATAACTCCAGGAATCGGTCCACAGGCCTTGCGGTCCGCCGTGGATCAGCAAAAGGACGGGATATTTTTTCGACGCGTCGAAATGCGGCGGACGAATCAGCATCCCTTCCACGCGCGTACCGCCGGCACCTTCAAACCAAAAAGGTTCGGCTGGATTCATGTCGAGCGCAGCCAGTCGCGCGGCATTGTGATGCGAAAGTTGCTCCGCGCCGCTGCCGTCGGAATGCGACGTAAAAATTTCCGCAGGCATCGTCAGATTTGACCGGAGAAACGCGAACACGCTGCCATCCGCGGATGCAGAAAGCCCTTCGTTGTAGGTGTCTTTCACGATTTCCCGCGGCACGCTTCCTTCGCTGGCGGCGATTGCATAGAAAGGTTTCTCTGCCTCATTCTCAGCGGTGAAGTAAATCCGCTTGCTGTCCGCGGACCAGACGATTTCATCCACGCTGCGGTCAAATGATCCGGTCAATTCGACATGTTTTCCCCCGGCCCGGTCATAGAGCAGCAAACGCCAGCGGTCGCTCTCGTACTCCGGCGTTTTCTGGGAGTGATACGCGATGAAGCGCCCATCGGGTGAGTACGCCGGGTGACCGTCGAAGCCGGGATTGGTGGTGATGCGTCTTGGTTCACCGCCATCAGCAGTCACCACGAAGAGATCGCCATTCGTGCTGATCGCTTCGGGGCGATCGGTCACCGCGGTGAAGCAAAGTTCCTTGCTGTCGGGAGAAAAAGAAAAATCGTTAGCGTCGCCTCGCTCATCGGGAGGCACATCATAATCGGCATGGGCCGTCACATCGCGGGGAGCGCCTCCATTTGCCGCGACCAGAAAAAGATGGCTGCGCTTGCCGTCGCTCCAATGCACCCAGTGTCGATACAGCAAATGTTCGTAGACGCGCGCTTTTACTTTACTCTTTTGCGCCGCGTCGTCGCGCGAATGATTGCAGGCATCATCCGCGCAGTCGGGATAAACGCTTGAGGTGAAGGCGATCGACCGGCCATCGGGCGACCACTTCTCATTGTCCGCTCCTGTCGAAAGGGAAGTGATCTTCTTTGCGCTTCCGCCTTGCGCGGCCATCACGTAAACCTGAGTTGCGCCATCGTGGCTGGAGAGAAACGCGATTTTCTTCCCGTCCGGTGACCACTGCGGCCTGGTGTCGTGCCCGTCCTGCGTCAGTTGACGCGGCTGGCTTCCGGGCATGGTAGAAATCACCCAAATATTGCGGGCGACGCGATTCGCTTCCATTTCCGTCGTCCCCACCGTGTAGACGACCGCGCGTCCATCGGGCGAAATCTGCGGCTCGCTGACGCGCTGCATCGCAATCAAGTCGTCAAACGTCATCGCATGCTTCGCGGGAGCCTGCGCCCAGAGAGCCGATACGCACGCGAGAGATATACACGCAAGTGTGAGTGATCTTAAACTGCGATTCATAGAAGCCTTTCCGTTGCTCAATCCGTTCCGTGCCAGCCTGGCGACACTGAGCCAAGCGTGTGTCAGGAGAATGGTTCGAGATATTGTCTCGCGATAATTACATTTTTCGGGTCAAATTTCCAAAATAGTGTGGTGTCCGTGCCAATCTTTTCAAAATTCTGAACAATGAAGCTGTCCGTGAGCACGCGGACTCCGCCGGATATTATTCCGCACCGTTAACAGAGACAGCATCGTCGCGCTGGCCTATAATTGCTGGCGTTCCATATTTTTATCCCGGAGCTTGCCGATGCTTTCGATTCGCTCTGCCACTGTTGCTGATGCGCCGCTGCTCACGACGATGATTCACGAACTCGCGGAGTTCGAGCGCCTGAGCCACGAAGTGAATCTGACCCAGGACGACATCACTCGCGACGGTTTCGGCGCCGCCCCCAAATTCCGCGCCCTCATTGCGGAGTGGAACGGGCAAGCGGCTGGATATGCCGTGTTCTTTGAGTTTTATTCTACTTTCCAGGGCCGTCCGGGATTGTTTCTCGAGGATATTTTTGTCCGCCCTGATTTCCGCAAACATGGAATCGGCAAAGGGCTGCTCGCTCACGTGGCCGGCGTTGCCCGGAGAGAGAATTACTTCTGCGTGCGATGGGAAGTCCTGGACTGGAACACGAAAGCGATCGACTTTTATACCAACCTGGGTGCGTTATTCCTCGATGAATGGAAAGCAGCCTGCTTGATCGGCGATGCTCTGAAATCTGTTGCGAAAGAACCAAAATAATCACAATGCTGACTTAAAAATCAATTTGAACCAATAATTGCCCATACTTACAGAACGAAGATTACCTATTCGACGACTCGAAAGAAGCCGCGCCAAGCTGGGCCATCGTCGAGTAGAACATCCAGGCGGTACGTGCCTGCAGGGAGATTTGAAACGGGAACCTCCCAGGAGCTCATAGACTGTATCCCCTTCTTTAGGTCCAATTTCAATGGCTTCGCTTCACTGATAAGCTTGTTGTCGATATCGTAGAGGCGCAACACCAGCAGCGCCTTCCGTTTTTCCTTAGGGTCCCACAGAACGAACAAATTTCCCTTTCCATCACGATGGGAAAATTCCTCGCGACGCTCTTTCGGCCACGGCATATCACCTTTTTTGTCCACACCCAGCGACGTAACGCCGTAGCTTACAAAATCTTTTGCTGAAAGGGGCGCGATGAACTGTCCCTGCGCCCACAGTTCGGCCAAGGTATGAGTTTCTCCAACTTTCAACTTCTGCAGTATTGGC
>JAOAPW010000380.1 GCA_025463105.1 Candidatus Acidiferrum typicum
CCCGGCGGGATGCTCGAGCTGGGAGAAACATAGGCGGAGGGCGTATCCCGGGAACTCGCGGAAGAAACAGGACTTGAAGTGGCTGTCGTAGACATCTTTGAGGTCCTCGAACGGATTTTCCCGGCGCTTCCAGGCGCCGACGGCATTCCGGGCGACGCGGCTCGGCCACAGTATCACTTCGTGATTCTGGATTATCTTTGCGAGGCGAGGGGAGGAACTTTGTGCGCGGGAAGCGACGCCAGGGAATTCGCCTGGGCCGGGGAAGACGAATTAGTGAAATTTGACCTGACCGTTGCGGCGACGCGCGTTCTACGAAAGGCCTTTGCCATGGCCCGCGCCCGGGCGAAGTGACTGGACACGCATTCATGGTTATGGAGACTTGAGTCGTTTGTAGCGCACCCCTCAGGGTGGCATCTTTGGGATTCTATTAATGCCCGCCTGAGAAAAGGGATTCCTCGGCATGAAGCGTGCCTCAGAATGATAACATTTTTAGATATTTCCAAAATCGCAAATGCGGCGATGTACATCCATCACGAAGACTTACGGTCCGGCCGGCTCCATCCATAACGACCGAGCAAAGGCACAAACCGGCAATCGAACAGGACACGGGAATTCAATGTGCCGCCGTTTTTCCGTGCCTGCAATAATTCTTGATTATCCTGGCTGCCAACTGGAATCACCAGACGGCCGCCCTCGCTCAATTGGCTCACGAGCAACGGCGGAATTTCCGGAGCGGCGGCCGTGATAAGAATGGCGTCGTACGGCGCGGCGTCGGGGAAGCCCAGCGAGCCGTCACCGTTGTGGATGTAGACGTTCGCGTAGCCCAAACGCCCAAGGCGTTCCTGGGCAGCGAGTGCCAACGAGGTGTGACTTTCAATACTGATCACTTCCCGCGCCAAAAGCGAAAGCACCGCGGACTGATAACCCGAGCCCGTTCCGATTTCCAGAACGCGCTCCGACCCAGTCAGCTCCAGCGCCTCGGTCATGGCACCGACCATAAAAGGTTGCGAGATCGTCTGGCCCTCACCGATAGGCAGGGGTTTGTCGGCGTATGCGTTGGCGCGGAACTGGTCGGGAACAAACTCATGCCGCGGGACGGAAAGCATTGCATCGAGCACACGCTGCGATGCAACCCCGCGCTTGCTAATTTGCTTCTCCACCATTGCGCGGCGCGCGGCCGCGAATTCATCCAGGTTCGCGTATGGAATTCCCATGACCTAAATTATAGCGCTACAGAAGAGGAGTAGGCGGTGGTTCCGGCAATTACTTGAACCGAGTTTTGCGGACGACATCCAGACCGAACGTGCCATTTTCGTCGCGCAGAGCGACAACGGAGAATTCGCGATTGATGGTGTACTCGATCTGGATCACTTGATACTGCGTCGTGGTGATATCCGTGATGTAGGTGATGACCAGACCGCGGGCGATTTGCTGCTCGATCGTAACGCTGGCAATTGAATTCTGCTGCTGCGTGGTCAGCCCCGCGATCGACGGGCCGACGCGAAAATGGCTGATCCCGAACAGGCGCTCGATACGCCCCCCCAGCTGGCTCGAGATGGCCTCCGAGAGTAGCGCGGATGCGCCGAGTCCGGTGTTCTGCCCGGTCGCCGTGCGTTGCGCGCTTTCCTCGCCGGTCTGTCCCAGCGCCAGGAGCGCAATGATATCGCTCGAAGGCAACGGAGGATCGGAGCGGTACGCCAAAGTGAGCCGGCTTGCGGGGCCGGTGAAATCCAGCGTCACTTCATATTGACGGATCGTTGTCGTAGCTTCGATGTTGAGCACGGGATCGAGGCGGAAGGGGTTCGCGAAATTAATGTCGCCGCGCGAGATCGTGTATCGGTTGCCGCGGAAATTCATTTCTCCCGTGAGCAGGTGAATGTGTCCGAGAAAAATCGGATGCTCCCACGTCCCGCGCAAGCGCAGGCTTGCGTCGGTTTGAAATCGCGCACCGCTCCACTCCATGCGAGAATCGGGGCTGGACTCGGCTTGAATATCGAACTGCAAATTTCGCAGGTAAGGAGATGTCGTGCTCGGCCCGCTGACCGGCTCTTTGGCGGAAACCATAATGCCGGCGATGTCGAAACCCTCGGCCATCAGCAGGCGGTCAATAACTATTCGGCCGGACAGCGTCGCGGCCTGATTGTTTCCCGACAGTCGCAGCGTTCCCCCCAACAACCAGCTCATTCCCGCGGGATAGCGGATGCGAATCTGATCGGAACGCACATTTACCGTGTAATTCAGCGGGCCTTCGCCGTACGCGGCGGTACCTCCGATGGTCAGATGGCCTCCGCCGCTTTCCGCCGTCACATTTTCAAACATCATGCGCGTGGCGTCGAAATTGAAATCGCCGGCCACATTGCTCAACCCTGCCGGAAAATCGCCGTAACGGAAATTCGCTCCTTCGATGTGGATCCTGCCATTGAACCGCGGAGAAGGGACGGTCCCTGCAACTTCCGCGTTTACCTGCGCGCGCCCGGTAACTTCCAGACGCGGCACGAAACCAGCCAGCAACTGCAGGCTGACAGCGCCATCGATCCGCAGGTTCAGTGCTTGGTCCCCTGCAAAACGCGCGGAACCTACGATGTGAAAATCCGTGTCATTTCCGCGCAAGGTAGCTTGCTCGACGCGTACCTCGTTCTGGCGATACGTCAGCCGTACAGGTCCGACATTCTCAAGCTTTACGTTTTCATAATCCAGCGTGACGTGCGAAAGATTCGCCTCCACCGCCAGCGTTTCCGGGTGAGCCCCGAATCCAGCAATCACAAAATGCCCATCGACCAGGCTATGGCCCGTCTGTCCGCTGAGATGCAACGCGGAAGCAATAAAGGAGTCGAAATGGATTTGTTCAACTGCGACTTCGCCCGCCAGGGGATAGTCACCGCTGAGGGTCAAATCCAGTTTCCCGGATAGTTTCCCTGACGCCATCGCCGATTCTATTTTCGTCGACAACAGATGGCCGTCGGAATCCACGGTTCCGTCAAAGCTGCCAACGACGTCGTTGCCTAATTTCAAATCCACCAGGCGCAGCGTTGCATGTAGCTCGGGCGAAGATAAGAGACCCTGGCCGCGCACCTGTACATTAAGCCGGCCTCCGATCGGAAGCCGTTCGGTTTGAATTCGCTCGATTGCTTCGAGTGGAATAGCGGCGCCGGTAAGGTCAAAAGACGTCTGCTTGGTGTCGATGTGATACAGGAAATTTCCGGTGGCCAAACCGGCGGGAGCGCCTGGGGCATGCGCCGGCAGGCGCACCTCCGCATTCGAGATCTGCACTTCACCATTGCGAATCGTCAACTGTCCTCGCGCGCGGTCAAAGCGCCACTTCCATGCTGTTGCGCCGCTCACATCAAACAGCGCCGAGAATTCCGGACTGGCGCGGGTACCCTTGCCGTGAAACTGTCCGCTGAGCATTCCATGCGCCGGATAGGAGGTCCCGAACACTTGTTGCAAATCGTCCGTATCAGCGCCGATGAGGTTGGCATCGAAGCTCCACTGGCTATTGGGAGTAAAACTCCAGTTGTCGAGCGAGAGGGTGAGTTCCAATTCCGTGGAAGAGCGGCCACGGCGGACACGGCCTCGAGTTAGAATTAATTCGACCGGCGAATACGTGAGCTCGCCTTCCATTTCATCCCAATACAGCCTGCCGTAGCGCGCTTCGGTTCCTCTCACGCGGCCTTCAAAGGTGGGAGCGCCAAGCGGACCTAGGAGTCGTCCCTGCCAGTGAACGCGACCTCCAATTACCTGGGGTTCTGCCTTCACTCCACGTATGCGGTTGATGAAATCATCGTAGGCGGAGAGATCTTCGGAATCGACCGCCGCATCGAGCGAAGAATCATTCAATCCGAGCGTGCCGCTGGCCACAATGTGGCTCGTTGGCGTCATAATGTCACTTGAAGCGATCTCCACCTGCTTGCGGTCCATCCCGAAGTGATATTCGAAGCGCGCTGACACTGGAATTTGCGCGGGAGGAAGCGCGTCGGGCGGCGCCCAGAGCATGACGCCACGCGAGTCCAAGTGCTTGAAATCGGAAATCCAGGTAGTCGTGGAATCCACGTCAACTTTGCTTCCCCAATGCAGCGGGATAATTGGCAAGCTGGGATTGTCTTCCGCAGCCATGACGCGACTCAGGTCCATTCCGCGGGCTTTCGTCTCAGCACGGAACGTCTGGGACGAAAAATCCAGATGCAGGCGCCCGGTAACGCTGCCGCCAAGCAGAGTCGCCTCGAGGGTGGGCACATCGAGAGAGCGCTGGTCCGCCCGGTAACTGCCGCGGGTGGAAATGGTTCCCGGGTGGAACCATTGATACTTCAGAAATATTTCGCCCGCCGTGTAAAGTCCACTGACATTCAGTTTATTTGCGGCGTAATTTCCTTCGCCTGTAAACTCTACATGTCCCGGCGGAGTATTTGGCTTGCGCAGGATGGACCGAATATCCTCTAAATTGAGCTGACCGCGATAACGGAAAGTCCACTCAGGCCTCAAAAAGTTGCTTACGCTGACCTGAGCATTAATTTCGCTGTGCGGAATTTTCCACTGCAATTGCGTCAGTGAGAACGAATCCGGCCTGAGCGTGAATCTCGCCGTAAGATCCGACGCAAATGGGACGTACCGCAAGGACGCTACTTTAAATTTCTGCCAGCTCATCTTGCCAAGATAAGCCGGACTTCCGCCCTCGTTCGCGTAATCCATGGCAAACTCGAAATTCCGGCCCTCGGCCGAAAGCGGCTGGCGCAAATCGTTCCACAAAAGTTCCCCATCCTGAAGGCGCAACTCAGCGATCTTCAGATCGAATAAGCTCTGCACCACGGGCTTGCCTGGGC
>JAOAPW010000393.1 GCA_025463105.1 Candidatus Acidiferrum typicum
GTCGCCTTGATGCGCGCGCCCGGGACGTCAAACTGATCTCCTCCGCCGACTTCGGTAAAATTGCGTCGCGCTGACATGGCGCTGATATCGACAGGAAAATAGGGATGCGCCATCTGTGCCTCAAACACGCGCTTCAAACTGTCGCGTCCGAGATACTCCGAACGAAAACTATAGAAATGCAAACAGTTCTGCTCCGCGTAGAGCGGGGAAAAAAAAGGAATTCCTTGAATGTGATCCCAGTGATAGTGGGTCACAAAAATGTGCGGCTCGATCCGGTTCGATTCCGGCTCCGATTCCAGGTGCCGTCCAAGCATGCGGAGCCCGGTTCCACAATCCAGAATTATTCGCGCTCCCTCCGGCGTGGTAAGTTCCAGGCACGCGGTATTTCCGCCGTAACGCCAGGTAGCCCTGTCCACGGTCGGAGTCGAGCCGCGAACGCCCCAGAACCGGAGTGTGGCTACAGGTTCAGATGCACTCGTGCGCGATGGTTTGGCCATCGGTTCGGCCGCGATGGATTTGGTGGGAGGCACGGGAGTCAGAATATGGTGACAATTTTTCATACTATGGACCGCATCAAATGAAGTCAATTAACTTCCCGGGCAGGTGTGCGAGAACTGTAAGCACCGTATAAGGCGGGGCTTCCCCGGTGTATCCCACAGTATCCGCCTGTATAATAAGGGAATGCACGTCCACGCGCATGGTCGCCATCATTCCGGTAACCACCCGCATACGCATACGAATATTGGCACGGGAGTGCTCGCCGGTGCGGTGGCAGCCACAGCCGTGCTGGTTGCCGCGGAGCTGCTAGGCGGTTACCTGGGACACTCTATTTCTCTGGTCAGCGACGCCCTGCACAATCTCTCCGACATTCCCACGATGTTGATTTCCTGGTTGGCGTTGCGCTGGGCTGCGCGCCCTGCCGATCATGAGCGAACCTTTGGCTATCAGCGCGCGGGCGTTCTGGCAGCCTTCACCAATGCGATCCTGTTGATCCTGATTGCGCTGGGCCTGTTCTGGGAAGCGCTTCAGCGTTTTCGGCATCCAGTCGCAGTCCATGAAGGCTGGATGATCGGTGTGTCATTGCTGGCGCTGGCGATTAATGGTGGAATTACGCTGGCGCTGGTGCGCAGCCGGAGGGATCTTAATCTGCGCAGCTTACTGCTACATAATTTCGGCGATGCGATTTCGAACGTCGGTATCCTGGCTGGCGCCGTTGCGATTCGAATGACTGGTGCGCAATGGCTGGACCCAGCGATTGGGCTGGTCATCGCCGCCCTTGTACTTTGGTCCACGAATGGTCTATTACGCGAGGCCGGCAACATTCTGCTGGAAGGGCTGCCCAAGGGCATGCAACTGGAATCCGTGGCGCGCTCGATCCTGAGCATCAACGGCGTTCAGGAAGTTCATGACATCCACATATGGACGATTGGCACCGATCTTCGCGCACTCTCCTGCCACGTACGCATTCCCGACATGCATATGGACGAAAGCGAAAAAATCCTGAAGAGCATATTGGAACGCCTCAGCTCTGATTTTCACATTGCACACACGACAGTTCAGTTTGAACGGGCAGGCTTACCGCAGGACGCCGGTTACCACATGCCGCAGCCTTTGCAGAGTTCGAAATAAGTTTGCGCGGGGAGAAGTAAAAAGAAGCAGAAAACGATGAGCCCTACCCCCGGGAACGCCAATCTCCCGATTGGCGTTTCGCTAGCCGCCAATCGGGAGATTGGCGTTCCCGGGAAATACCTTAGTTTTGAAATTGTAAGGTGGTGCCGCGGGCTTCGTTCATTTCCTGGGTTGCGACTGTATCCAGTTCGTTCAGCGGCAGTGACCGGCGGATTCCCTCCGGGGTAACGTACTGCACTTGAGTGCCTGTGACGGAAAATACCGAAGCAAACAGGACTCTTCCGTCACGCCTCACCAGGATGAACTCGCCCACTTCGCGTACAGGGGCTGGAGGAGCTGCGGGTTGCGCTACTTCCGGGATCGTCTCCGGCGACGGAGCAACCGGCGCAGGAGCGGGCGGTTGAATCACGATCACCTGGGGTTGTTGCGATTGTTGCGGTTGTTGCTGTTCCTGCTGATTATCCGAATAATCCGAATAGTCGGAGTAGTAGGGAAATCCCCCAAAGAACAAGGGAGTCGTAAAATTACGATGTTGGTGCACGCCACGCCCGAAAACCGGAGGATTGCCGCGGAAATTTCCACCAATCGCGGCTAGATGGGGATAGTCAAATCCCAATCCTGGCACTGCGTTCCCGCCTGTAAAATTAACCGGGTTTCCAAAAGAACCCGCGTTCGATAGCATGCGACCGTTGGGCGAAATACGGATCACCGTGCCTTGGCGTGCCAAATGGGCGCCAGATGAAACGGGACCTCCTGACGGACTGAATCCCCTCGCCGGACTTACGGCCATGGGCGCGACACGTCCAGGCATGGCAGGCGCACCGCCGCCGCGCGGCTGCGCTCCGGCGGCGAAACAAGTGAGAAGCACCCCCACCACCGCGACGGCAAAATGGTTGTTCTTTATCATAACTTTCACCTACTTAACAAGATGCCCGAAGCACCCTTCCGGTTGCAGCTTTTTTTGCAGGCGCACGGAAGAAAATCGAAGATGCTGGGCGAAAGACCTGCCTGCCTTAATTTCCCTTGCTTCACACGTTTCGCCGGTTATGTTATAACCATCGAGCTATGAAAGGCGATGTAAACGCGCGCTCTGGTTCAGTTATTCCGGAAACGCGCGAACAGCGGCAGAGTGAAGAGCATCCTATGAGTTTCTGTCCGGTTTGCTCTCAGAAGCTGGAGCCAAAGCGCTGCAAGCTGATTTGTACGATGTGCGGGTATTACCTGTCGTGCTCGGATTATTATTGAGTCCACGGAGCAAAATGCAGTGACTGACCGCTGGAGTTCAGATACAAGCTCGATTCGCGAGGAGGACGGACTGTGGCACTGAAAATCACGGAGCGCGTAGTGGATGGCGTGGCGGTAGTAGCACTCGAAGGGCGTATCGTTCTCGGCGAAGAGAGCAACGCGCTGCGAGAAAAAGTGAAATCGCTGCTGGCAGCGGGTCAGAAGAAAATTGTCCTGAACATGGACAATGTCACTTACATCGACAGCTCGGGGCTGGGCACGCTGGTTGCGTCGCACAGCAGCGCACGCGCGCAAGGTGCGTCTTTGAAACTCTGCAATCTGGGCTCGAAGTTCCAGGAGATTCTGCAGGTCACCAAGCTGGTAACCGTGTTCGAGGTTTACCCCACCGAAGCTGCTGCGATCGCGAGCTTCGGAAAGTAACTCCACAATCCATTTTTTCCATGGCACCTCCGGTCCTTGGCGGCGGTGCCATTTCTTTTAGGGCGGGCTCCCCTTCTGGATTCAGGGTAAACAAGCAGAGCCCGCGCCGTCTGCGGAAAAACTCAAAAGCTTTGTCATTCCGAGGCACGTCTGCGTGCCGAGGAATCCCTCTTCCTGTTTGCACTCACACCCAGAGAGATTCCTCACTACGTTCGGAATGACGAAAAGAGGACTTTTTCCGCAAACTGCAAAAGCGGGCTCATTCCTCGAGCCTGTACATGGTGATTCCGCTCATGAGTTTCGGGAAAAAGTCCGTCGATTTTTGCGGCAGAACTTCACCTGCCATGGCCATTTCAGCCACAGTTTCCACGCTGACGGAATTTAACAGGAAGCAGATTTGCGCGCGGCCTTGATCGACTTCCGCGATCGCCGTGTCCATTTCGCGTTCGTAGGTGATGTTTTTTTCCGTTTTTACAGCGTCGGTGGTAATTCCCAAGCCTTGTTCGAGGACCAGCCGGTGCAGTAAGACGACATCAAGCTGTCTCTGCGCCGGGGAAACTCCCGGCAGAAGAGCTTCCAGGTTCGCGTTTTTTTTCAACGAGCAGATGTGAAACGCTCCGCCGCCGGCATAAACGCCGATGGCTCTTTGTTCTTTTCCGTGTCCTGCCAAATCGCCGCGAAATTTCTTGTACACTTCGGCGCGGTCCGCGGCGCCGGCAAAGGAATACGAGCGCCAATCGAACGCGTCCCCGAGCGCCGCGCGGAAAGTGTCGAATGAGAAGCGCGGCACGCTGGTGACGACACGATGCGTCGCCAGGATGCTCAAACCCTTTCCCGTCGTATTGAACAAGGTCATCATCACTTTTTCATAGGGCGCATTCCGGTCCACGCGGCCGGCACGTGCGCGGCATTCGTCACGATAGGCCAGGGCCGTTTCGTAGCGATGATGCCCGTCGGCAATGACCA
>JAOAPW010000431.1 GCA_025463105.1 Candidatus Acidiferrum typicum
AAAACGGGCTTAGACCGAACGGGTTTAGACGGAAAGGTTAAACGGGGGCTAAGACTGGGGGCCTCGATCTTTTGACCTACATCCTGACCCACAAGAGGCAGATCCTCAAATCTGCTTCGATCATCAGCATCATCACGGTTGTCAGTCGAATTCTCGGGTATGTCCGCGACCAGCGGTTGACTTTGCTGCTGGGCACGACTGGCATCGCCGATTCGTTCGTCCTGGCCTACCGCATTCCCAACGTCCTTCGCCGATTGGTCGGCGAAGGTTCGATGACCGCTTCGTTCATCCCCGTCTTCACGGATTACATGAGGAATCGGTCACGCGAAGAGACATGGAAGTTTGCGAATCGCCTTTTTTGGACGTTCTCGGTCGCTCTCGCCTGCCTTACCGTACTCTGCGTGATATTTTCGCCCCTCGCCGTGCGTTTATTCTCTATGTTCGGGAAAAATCAGGTTCAGGTGGAAGCCATCTATCTGAACCGTCTCATGTTTCCCTACATTTTGTTCATAGGCATGGCGGCCCTGGCCATGGCCATTTTGAATTGCTTCCACATTTTTGGCCTGCCTGCGGCGACTCCGATCCTCCTGAACGTTTCGTTTATCGTATTTTCCGTCGGGCTTGTGTGGAAGCATTTTTCGAGTCCTGCCGCGGCGCTTGCGGTTGGTGTATTGGTCGGTGGAATTTTTCAGTTCTTTCTGCAGGTACCTCAACTGGTGCGCCGGGGAATGAGTTTTGATTTTGCCGTATCGTTTACCGATCCCGGTGTGCGGCGCGTCGCGCGTCTGATGTTGCCCGGATTCCTGGGAATGGGGATCGCCCAAATCAACCTCCTGGTGGACACGATTTTTGCGAACGCCAAAATCATGCCGGAGGGAAGTCTGGTTTCACTGTACGTCGCCGACCGGGTAACCGAACTGGTTCTGGGAGGATATGCCATTGCCATCGCCACAGCCATCCTGCCCATGATGGCCCATCAGGCCTCAGCTGGCGATTACGAAGGCCTGAAAAAAACATTCGGATTTTCCCTGCGCATCGTTTCCTTTATTACGATTCCGGCGGCAGTCGGCCTGGTGATTTTACGCGAGCCCATCGTGCAGGTGCTGTTTCAGCACGGACTGTTCGTCGCCGAATCCACGCGCTTGACCGCTCGGGCGCTGCTTTATTACTCGATGGGACTCCCCGCATTCGCGACGGTCAAGTTGATCGTTCCGGCGTTCTATTCGACTCAGGATACCCGAACTCCTGTGCGCGTGGCAGTGGTCTCACTTCTTGTGAACGTATTGCTGAACGTGGTATTTCTTTTTTATTTTTTCCCCAAACTCCGCAACGGCGGCCCGGCCCTGGCCAGCGCGCTAGCCAGTTATTTCAACGTGCTGGTACTATTTGTGGTGTTTCGCCTGCGGTTCGGACGGCTCGGCACGTGGGAGATTCTGACGTCGGTGGGAAAGATCGCCATTTGTTCCGCGGTAATGGGCGCGGTATGCTGGACGTCGCTGCGTTATTCCCATTTTGATCTGATCGAGCATTTCCTGACCCGCCTCGTCGTTTTTGTGGCGATGATTGGCGGAGCGACACTCACGTATCTGGGTCTCGCATGGATTTTGCGTTGCCATGAGATACATGAAGTTTATGGCATCGCCTTTCGCGCCGATGGTTCGGAATCGGGAAAAATGGGGTTATCAGGCTAGCCATGTTGGACACCACCATTCACGTGTTCTTAAGCTATTTGCGGGTGGAAAAGGGCTTGTCGCAAAATACGATATTAGCGTACGGCCGCGATTTGAAGAGATTTGACGAATTCCTGACTGTCCGCAAAAAAAACAAGATCGGCGCGGTGGACCGCGAAGACATCGTTGACTTCCTATCGAGTCTATACAAGCAAAAACTGGATAGCAGGTCCGTCTCACGATACCTGGTTTCGCTCCGCAGCTTTTTCAAGTATGCGTTGATGGAGGAATTGGTTCGCCTGGACCCGACGGAAAATCTGGAGTCGCCTAAGATTCGACAGAGTCTCCCAACTTACATTCGGAAGGACGACGTGGATCGACTCATGGAAGCGCCGAACATTGCTACTCCCGTGGGTTTGCGAGACAAGGCCATGCTCGAAGTTTTGTATTCCACCGGCCTGCGGGTCTCCGAATTGCTCAACTTGAGAATTTCGGACCTAGATTTGCGCTCGGGCTACGTTCGATGCATCGGCAAGGGTGACAAGGAACGCCTGGTTCCCATCGGCCGCAAAGCCATTGCGGCGGTTGAGGCCTACCTTACCGGGGCGCGCCCCAAATTCGTCAGGCCGGGAACGCCGCCTCAGCACAGTCAAATCTTGTTCCTGACGCGAGTCGGCCGGAGACTCAGCCGAATCACCATCTGGAAGGTCTTGCATGATTACGGAGTCAAGCTGGGTTTGCGCGGACGCCTGACTCCGCATAAACTCCGTCACAGCTTTGCCACGCACCTGCTGGAAGGGGGAGCGGATTTGCGTTCCGTTCAACTCATGCTGGGGCACGCTGATATTTCGACAACACAGATTTACACGCATGTGGTCGAGGAGCGCCTGAAAGAAATCTACAAGGCGCATCACCCGCGTGCGTGAGGTCCATCGATCGATCCGGGACAAAAAATTCCTGGATCGAAAATTTGACCGGACAAGAGGGCGCGTAACACTCCAGCGCATCCTCCACCGAGAACGGGACACGAATGCCTGATTACATGTACCTGCTGGAAAGCCGGCTCTCCGCTGAACAACGCGCTGCCGTGGTTCGTATCCAGGAACTCGCTGCCGCCGCCGAGTCCAACCTGTATCTTGTAGGCGGCGCCGTCCGCGATCTGACTTCCGGAATGCCGATCCGCGATCTTGATTTCACCATCGAAGGGAATCCCTCGCGTATCGCGCGGGAACTCGAAAAGGGCGGCGCGCAACTGATCAGTGAGAATGAAAACCTGCGGCACATCGAACTGGTCCTTGCGGGCGATGTGGACGTGAGTCTCGCCGCCGCGCGGGAAGATGTCTACGCGCATCCGGGCAACAAGCCGGAAGTTCGTTTTTCCACCATCATGGAAGATCTGCGTCGCCGCGATTTCTCCGTGAACGCGATCGCCATCTCTCTGAATGCGAACTCCCGTGGACTTTTGCTCGATCCCACCAACGGTCTCGCTGACCTGGAAAGGCGCGAGATTCGCGCACTTTCCATTCATAGTTTTACCAATCAGCCGGTCCGATTGTTGCGCGCCCTGCGTTATGCGGCACGCATGGGCTTTAAGCTCGATTCCCGTACATCCGACTGGTTCAATCTGGCGATGGATCGCCGTCTGCACGAATCGATTTCCGCGGAAGATGCGGGAAGTGAGTTCCGGCAGGCTGCGCGTGAGGAAAAACCTTTGGCCGTGCTCAAAGCCTGGGAAGGGCGCGATCTGCTGGAGGTCTTGCATTCGCAGCTCGCTAAACGCCATCCCGACTATGACGCCATCAATCGCATCACGCGCGTCCGCGAAGAAATGTGGGGGGCCGGCTTCCGGCCGCGAATGTATGCTCCCTTTGCGAGCGCCATATTAGGAAAGCTGAAAGATCGCGAACGCGCTTCGGCGCTCTCTCACATGGGTCTACGCTCGGCGGAAATTCATGCTGTCGCGGAACTCGAATCGGAAGCCGCGAAAATTGTAAAAATGCTCGCGGGGCCGAAGACCGCTTCGCCTCGTGATACATACGCTTTCCTGGAAAAAACACGCCAGGATTTGCTCGCGTATATTGTCGCTGAATCTTCCAATTCAAAAGCGGTTGGCAAGATTCGTAACTACCTTTTCAAGTGGAAGCCGATGCGAAACGCCTTGCCGGGCGTCGCGGCGGAACTTGAGGCCGTCGGCTTGGAACGCGGACCGAAATTCGACAAGGTGCTTGAGGATTTCTTCCAGGCGCAACTTCTCGGAAAAGCTCGCAAGCCCGAGGACCACGCCAAAGTCTTACGGAAGCTCGCCGGCATCAAGGAGGCCCCCAAAAAAATCGAGGAGAAAAAGAAGCCGGAAAAGGAAAAGTCCAGGAAGGGCGCCCCTGCGGCAATTTCGGCGGCGAACCCGGCGAAGTCATCCGCTCCACCCAAGCCGGAGGCCGCGCCAACGAAAGTTCAAGCGTCGGGGGCAAAGGCAGCCACGCCGCAGCAGAAGTCCGCGCCCACAGGAAACGGGAAACTGAAGTCGCGCGGGAAAAAGAAGTAGCACAGACCTTTTTATCCTGAACAATGGTGAAAGACAGTCTGTGTGCTTTTTTCTTTGGTTTTTCCCTCGGTTTCGTGGAGCAGAAAACCGCACAGAATGAATTCTGTGCCACGGAAGACATCCGTCCTACACGCAGATCATTTCATTTGATCGAGGCAAGCATCTTGGCCACGAATTGGTTTAACGCGTCGCCCCCTCGAATCCATCGCACGACTGCGACGATGTCGTTGTCCCAATCTATGTAAATAATGTTGGCCCCATTGCCCTCAAAATAGACGATCGACTCCGGCGCGGCCGGCAGCGGCTTTCTCGCTGTGTTCAGGAACCAGTTGGCGAAACCGTAGTTCGCATTCGCCGGACCGGGCGTTCTGGCCATTTGAATCCATTTTTCGGAGACGATTTCTCGGTCTTTCCATTTGCCCTTTCGCAGGAACAGATATCCGAAGCGGGCCATATCGTAGGCGTCGATGAACATTCCTCCGCCCCAATGACCGCCGCCAGTCACGGATTGGATCTTTCGGCCATCGATTTCGACCCAGGAATTTTCATAGCCGTGCCAGCGCCACGTGGACGACGCGCCGATGGGCTCCATGATTTCTTCGCGCAGCACTTCCTGCAGCGGCCGTCGCCACACGTTGAGCGTCGCAAGCGCGAGCACGTTTACGCGGGCATCGTTGTATTTGTAGTGTGTGCCCGGCTCCCACAATTTTCTATTCGGCCAGTCGGAAGGCTTCTCGCCTTCGGGCCGGTCCGCCCAGTCCGGCTTTCCCCAGATGGTTCCTTGCCAATCACTCGTCTGGCGCAGCAGATGGTCCCACTTGATCGTTTGGTTGTGCGGCGCTTCAAACAGGTCGACGCCCGGCGGCATGTAATCTCGTGCGTAATCATTTACGTCACGAATCATTCCGCGTTGCCAGGCGAGCCCGACGAGCGTCGTGAGAAACGTCTTTGTGACGCTGAAGGTCATGTCCACGCGCTTCGGGTCGCCCCACTCGGCAACAATGTATCCGTGACGCGTGATGATGCCGCTTGCGCCGCCGCGATCCTTCACCGGTCCAATCGGCGTGTCAAACGGCTCGGATGCCCCGAACGTCGTCGCCAGGAAAAGCATCATGTTTTTCGTTGCCGGATTTTCGGTAGCGATGGCCTGCTTTACCGCCTCGTCCACGCGCGCCGCATCCACCCCCACGTCTTCCGGCTTTTTGTGCTGCCAATCAAAACGGTCAGGGAAGTAGGGCGCAGCAGACTGCGCCGCCAAATTGGAGCACGGCAACACGAGCAGGCAGTCGATAACAAAAATAGTAGCGAGGCGGGACATTTAATTCCTCCATTTACTCGATCAGGTTACGCAAAGTTCAGCAACAGACGAGCGCGTAGTTTTAACAAATGCGTAGTTCTATGTCCACGCTTCCACCAGGCCCGTCAGGAACGGAAGAATCGTAGCCCACCGCGGGAGCGGTGGGACCGTTTTCGTAACGTGAGAATAACCCCGTAGGGGTGGCACAAATTTAAACAATTGCAGAAAACTCGCCTTGTAGCGCCCGCCTTCAGGCGGACACGTGCGCGTACCCTTAATGTTGGCCTGAAGGCCGACGCTACACCGTCAGAAGCGGCCGCAATTTCCGCACATCGTCCAAATCCTCAAGCGCATTCACGCGCTTAATGAGAGCTTCAGTTCGCTCGGCTCCGATCACCGGAGCCATCAGGTCGCGCACTTTTGCGTTCACGCCCTCCGTGTTTAGCGGATTCTCCTTCGTTCCAGGCGGATGCCGCGTAAGATGGCTCACAGTCTTTCCATTTTTCAGGGTTGCCTCCACCTGGCCGCCTCGCGGCGCATCGGGATCCATCAGCTTTCGATCGGCCACCAACTGCACGCGTTCCTTCACCGCGCGTACTTTGGGGTCCGTCATGCGTTCGTAGGAATGCGCGTTAGCGAAAGACACCGCGCCATCCACGAGGGCCACCGCAATCACATACTGGCAGTTCACGTCAGGCATCGCGCTGTTATCGACGATCCCCGCGCCGTCGGCGGGCAGCCTGACGACTATGTGCTCGACATTTTCCACCGTCAGCCCATTCTCTCGGCGCAGCGTGAGGAATGCGTCGAGCGCGGCCTGGATGGGATAGCCCACGGCGTAGGCCTTGATGGCCGATTCCGTAACGTAATATCGGCTGCCCAGCCCGGCCACCATTTCCTCCGGCCTGGGTTGAGTGGAAAGAGCCTCCAGCACATTGTGCTCGCAATCGAAAACGTCGCGAACGCCAGTCAGCCCCGCCTGTACCATGGTCACGGCCGTGACTCCATTGCGCGCACCCATCCCGGCAAAGTCGAATGCTTTTTCCACGTGCTCAGTATCCGAAGTCCAACTCCACAGGCCGGATACTTGCTGCGCCGCATAGGAGAGCGCGTAGCGCATCCCGATTTCATCCAGGCGAGCGAGCGATGCCGCAGCCGCAACGCCGCTGAACGTGGCGCCGGTTCCTTCGGCGCTGCGGTGAGACCCGCGCACCAAATCCGGTCCCAGAGCCATGAGAAAACGGCAACAGACATCGTAACCAAGCGTGACGGCCCTGAGCAGATCCATGCCGGAGCTGCCTTCGCGCTCGGCCATTGCCAGCGCAGCTGCAACCGCGGAACTTCCAGGATGCGTCTTCGTGACGAGCTCGACGTCATCCGTTTCATCAGCGTGCGCCAGCATCGCGTTCGCCATAGCGGCATTGGTCGCCGAGGTCTTGATGTCTGTGGTGAGGACCGAAGCCTCCGCGACTCCGCCTTGCCCGCGTATATACCGGATGGTTATTTCGCCGGGCTTCAACTTGGCGCCTGAAATCATCGCGCCCAGTGTATCCAGAATCCGATGCTTGCCTTCGAGCGCCACCATGGGCGGAAGATTTTTGCTCCTCGCCTCCACCATATAGCGCGCCAGGCGACCCGTAACATCAGCGTCGGATTTCGAGGATCGTTTCGGAGGATCCTGACTGAACGGAAACGTCGGAGTCGTCGCTCCGTTGCCTGGAAACGCCGCAGCCGCGACTATTCCGCCGGCGCTTTGCAAAATGCGCCGCCGAGATAAAATCCGGCCCTCTTTTCCCACTGCCTTATCCACGCGATCGTCTCCCACGAAATCCTCCACGTTCAAATCTGAAGTCTCAAATTTCGGATCTCAAATTGCATTCCTCAGCTTTGCGACGCCCACACTTTACAATCATCAGTGAATTCCATCACTCTATTTTCTTATCCGAGCCATGTAGCGCCCGGCTTCGCAGCTTTGGGAAAAGGTTTTTTGGTGTCATTCCGTTCACGGTGAACCGAACGAAGTGAGGAATCCCTCTGGATGTGAATCCAAACAGAAAGAGGGATTCCTCGGCACGCGGCGTGCCTCGGAATGACATGCTTTTAGGTTTTCCCGCAAGGCCGTCGGGCGGGCATTGTGCTTAGCTCCCGGTGCGGCCATAAAAGGCGGGGTAGAAATTCCCACAAATTCACAGTCTGCTCGCCAATATTCCCAATCGCGCGTAGCTAAAATCTTCGCGCGCGATTAGAATAGCTTTCGGCATGAAAACCCCTGAATTCGTTCACCTGCATTTGCACACGGACTATAGTCTTCTGGACGGAGCTTGCGACCTGGAAGAAGTGGTGGACGAGGCCGCGCGCCGCGAGATGCCTGCCGTAGCCGTTACCGATCACGGGAATCTTTTCGCCGCAGAATCTTTTTATCAAAAGGCCAAAACGCGCGGCGTCAAACCCATCATCGGCTGCGAAGTCTACGTCGCGAAGGGAAGCCGCCACGATCGCGGCGAATCATCGCAACGCGATGCGGCCAACGGGCGGTCCGATTCCACTGCCGAACCGGGCCAGCGCGGCTTGAATCATCTTGTCCTTTTATGTGAAAACGCCGAAGGTTACCGCAACCTTATCAAGCTTGTATCGTCCGGATTTCTCGAGGGCTTTTACTACAAGCCCCGCATTGACTACGACCTTCTCGCAAAGCACAGTCGCGGTTTAATCGCGCTGTCCGCCTGTTTGAAAGGCGCGGTCACGGAAAATCTGGTGGAAGAGCGTCCCGACCAGGCCCGCGAAGCTGCGTACCGCCTGCGCGATATTTTCGGCAAGGGAAACTTTTTTCTGGAAATCCAGGATCAGGGACTCGAAATTGAAAAGCGCGTCAATCCTAAAATCGTCAGCCTCTCGCGTGAAACTGGAATTCCTCTCGTCGCGACAAATGATTGTCACTATCTGACACATGCCGATGCGCGCGCTCAGGAAGTCCTGCTCTGCATTCAGACCGGCAAGACGATGAGTGATACGCATCGCATGAAATTTGCCACCGACCAGTTTTTCTTCAAGACGGCGCAGGAAATGGCGCAGGTCTTCGGCGAAATTCCGGACGCGCTTGAGCGCACCGTAGCGATTGCCGGGCGCTGCAACGTCAAGATCGACTCAATGCAGAATTCGTTTCCTGAATTTCAGGTTCCTGAGGGCCGTACGGTCGATAGCCATTTTGAG
>JAOAPW010000450.1 GCA_025463105.1 Candidatus Acidiferrum typicum
CACATGAACAATCTTGAATCGGTTTACACCTACGAAGGCACTCATGACATCCATCGCCTGGTGATCGGAGAACGTATTACGGGTGTTCCCGCGTATTTTTAAAGACACCGCCAGGCGCGGGCTTTACTTCAGGCCCGCCGGATAGAGACGCGGGATCTACTTGTTCCCCCTGAGTGCCGAAGGGAAACGCGCCGTTTAGGAATGCGGACTGCGCTTTTGCCCTGCATGTTTCCGGAGAAGCGAAAAGCTCGCTGAGTTCAAGGAGAACCTGATGTTTCGGAACACCGGCTGGTCCGTATCCATTTCGCAACTGCTATCGCATGCCGTATTGATGGGAACTCTCTTGTTTGCGGTGGGTGTAGCGCCCGTGTCCGCCGCGGAAAAACCAAAAGTCCGCACCATCACGGCGTTTATCCGCCTGGACACGACTCAGTACAAACAGCAGGTGGCGGACGCACTTAAGATATTGCGGAACGCGAAGGCCCGCTTCGACCTGGCTGGCTACACGGTCGAAACGATTCGCATATCCACGCAGCCGTTTCCCGAATACACGCGGGGAATGTCAAAGCAGGACACCCTCGCGTTCTTCCACGATCTCGATAATCTGGCGAAACAGGAAGGCTTCATTGCAAGTATCGGTCCTGCGCTGATGTCCGAAAAGGACGACCCGGCGCAAGCGCAGCTCCTCTCGGAAATTCTAGGCCTGACGAACAATCTGAGCGGCAGCATCGTCGTGGTCGGAAACGATGGCGTCCACTGGAAGGCCGTGCGCGCGGCCGCGGACGTCATGAAATATCTCGAGGACCACACCGATCACAGCCTCGGCAATTTCCGCTTCGCTGCCATTGCCAATGTGCCTGCTTACACGCCGTTTTATCCCGCGTCCTATCACCAGGGACAGGGACATCAATTTGCGATTGCTCTCGAATCCGCCAATGTTGTCGCGGCGGCGATGGCGGTGCCACGCGATGTGGAAGCGACGCGGCAAGCAATTATCGCCGAATTGGGAATGCACGCTAACGCAGTAGAGGATGTCGCCAGCAAAATTGATCAGGAAACCGGATGGACCTACATGGGCCTCGATCTTTCCCCCGCGCCCATGAAGGATGTTTCCATCGGCTCGGCAACGGCAGGAACCACCGGCGGCCGATTCGGCACCAGCGGCACCTTGACCGCGGCCGCCACAATTACATCGGCGCTGCGCGATATCTCGGTGAAAAAAGTCGGCTACTCAGGTTTGATGATGCCGGTTCTCGAAGACACGCGCCTCTCGCAATTGTGGAGTGAAGGCGTGCTCACGATGGACCAACTCCTCGCCTACTCCGCCGTGTGCGGCACGGGCCTTGACACCATCCCGCTGCCGGGAGATATCACTACGGAACAACTTGCGCGCATCATCGGCGACGTCGCTACACTCTCCGCAAAATTGTCGAAGCCTCTCAGCGCCCGCCTGCTGCCTCTGGCAGGATTGAAACCTGGCGACCGCACCACGCTCGATGATCCCAATCTGGTGAACACGGTTCTTCAACCGCTGCCATAAATCAATTAGGGTCTATGCCGCACCGTAGGGCACGGCATGCCGTGCCCCTACAACCGCCTTGCTGCAACTGAAAGCGTTCGGAAGGTTACGCTACTAGGCGTACAGTGCCGGTTGGTTTAGGATAGGGCATGTCTCGGGTGGCATCGCGCGCGTGACTGCATTTCTTTGCGCGCCGGATTCAAAAATCCAAACTGTCGGGAGATCAGATGGAAATCGAACTGAGTCTGGAATTTTTGCGCGTCGTCGAACAGGCTGCGATTGAATCTGCAAAGACGATGGGTCTCGGCGACGGGCACAAGGCCGATCAGGCAGCTGTCGAATCCATGCGTAAGGTCATGGACGAAGTGCCGATGGACGGAACGATCGTGATCGGCGAAGGCGAGCGCGACGATGCGCCCATGCTTTTCATCGGCGAAAGAATTGGCGCCGCGCAGCATGTCCGTGGGTTTAATTTCCCCGCGGTGGACATCGCCGTCGATCCGCTCGAGGGCACCAATCTTTGCGCCACTGGGGCACCCGGCTCGATTACCGTTCTGGCCGCGAGCGAAAAAGGCGGACTGCTTCATGCCCCTGACCTGTACATGGAAAAAATCGTTGTGGGGCCATCGAGCAAAGGCGCCGTGAACCTGGACGCTCCCGTCGCCGACAATCTGCACGCCATCGCGAAATGCCTGGACCGCGACGTCGAAGATCTCGTCATCATCGTGCTCGACCGGCCGCGGCATGAAAAACTCATCGCGGATATTCGCGCGACCGGCGCCCGCATCCGCCTGATCGGCGACGGTGACCTGTCCGCAGGAATTTCCGCGGCCGTAGTCGGAACCGGCGTACACGCCGTGATGGGCATAGGAGGTGCGCCGGAAGGCGTGCTGACCGCCGCGGCCCTTCGCTGCCTGAATGGAGAAATTCAAGCGCGGCTGGTCGTCTCGAAACCCGAACATCAGGAGCGGCTGGAAAAAATGGGAATCAAGGATGGCAAGCGCATTTATAAAACTGAAGACCTCGCGCCGGGAAAGAAAATTATCTTCGCATGCACAGGCGTGACCGACGGAAACTTGTTACGCGGCGTGCGTTTTTTCGGCGAAGGCATCCGCACGCAATCGCTGATCGTCACACTGGAGGAGCGGCAGGTTCGCTTCGTCGACACTGTAACTCTGGACAAGCGTCCCGACGTGAAGGTGCGATTCAACTAGAAGCCAGCCATCCCGCGGTAGGACAGGCACTCTTGCCTGTCCTGCATTGTGGCAGGCATACTCTACCGGACAGACAATAGTGTCTGTCCTACCGCGACTTCATGACGTGATTTGAGCGAGGAGCTCGCGACGGAGGAATGCCGTGACCCCTCGTATCATCAGTAAGTCAGGAATTTGTGCGGTATTTACAATCGCGCTCGCAACTTTCTTTCCGCCGCCATCCAACGCGCAAAATAATGTTCCGCATTACGAAGTCGATCCCTCCTGGCCAAAACCTTTACCAGATCGTTGGGTCACTGGAGAAATGGGCGGCGTGTGTGTTGATTCCCAGGATCACGTATTCATCGCCCAGCGCGTTAGCGACGTTGGCGGCATGGACGGGCACCTGGAAGGTTTGAC
>JAOAPW010000249.1 GCA_025463105.1 Candidatus Acidiferrum typicum
CGGTAATATCCACTTCGCCATTGCCCTGGCCGGCGTGTCCGTCGCCGGCTTCAAACAGCGCGCCGCGCACATGCACGGGGAGGAAAAGCGTCGTGCCGGCGACGAGTTCCTTGTTGTCCATGTTGCCGGCGTGCAGGCTGGGAGGAGCACTGTCAATGCGGCCAAAGCCTTCCGGAGGCGCAACCCCCATGCTGCCAAAGAAAGGATGCAGAGGAACCTCGATGCCAGGCGCGAACCTGGCTACCATGCGCTCGCGATCCAGCGGAATGATTTTCATCTTGCGATAAGGAAAGTCTTCCGGCAGGAAGCCGCGCGTGGGACCGAACGCGTTGTAAGCGTACGCAATGGCCAGGTCGATTTTCTGGATGCGTACTTCCAGGGTGTCTCCGGGCTCGGCTTCTTCAATAAAAACAGGGCCGTTGAGGATATGTCCGCCAGGACCTTTATTGGTTACTTCTTTGTAGATATCACGCAGGCTCTGCTCCACCTGGTCGGGCGCGACGCCGGCTTTCTCCAGTCCCGTGGGACTGTTGGTGATGAGCGTATCGAATTCGACAATGTCACCGGAGTGGATGCGCAGGACCGGAGGCGCGGCTGCGTCGTAATAGCCCCAAACAACGGTTTTGGGCGTGGCCGGAAGCTTGAAATGTTGCGCGGTGGAGGGCGGCTGGGCATGGGCGAGAAAGGGGATCACGAGGATCAGTAAAAAGATAGGGCGCAATGTGCCTCCGAAGTTTTACGAATATGAAGCAGCGGAGAATGCTTACATAGGCGGGAAGGAAAGGGCAAGGGAGGACGAACGGTCGCCGTTTATGCAGCGCCCGTCATTGTCTTGATCTTTGCGACCCTACCCAATACCTTTTTGGCCGTAACCAGCTCGTAAGCGCCTGCAAGTTCATCCAGAATTCTGCGGATGTCCCAGAGGCACCCGGTCCAATTTTATCGTGAGCTAATGATTCAGCAGCTCAGGAATCGATTTCGCTATTTTGCCCTATACAATCGGCTGTCAAAGCGCCCATCTTCAAAGACCGTTGAAACAGCGAGATGGCGCCATTTCTGGGCCTCGCTCGCACGCGCAGCTTCCGCCTGTTGCACCCGCTTTTCCGCATCAACACCGAGGATCAGGCGCACCGGCACCTCGTCGCTATTTGCCAGTTGCACAATTAGCACGGCGATCTTTCGCGGATCGCCTTCCTGCCGCCCTTCGATGCCTTGCAGCATCTTCAAAATGGGGCCGACCGAGGCCTCGTAGTCCGGCAACAGGTCCGGCGTATTCTGACCGGCGCGCCGTGCCCAGTTGGTTCGGATACCTCCCGGCTCCAAGGTGCACACCTTCACCCCGAACGGCGCAACTTCCATCGCCAGCGCGTCACTGAAACCGCCAACGGCCCACTTGGCCGCGTGATAGGGAGTATTACCGGCAATCGCCAGGCGACCACCGACCGAAGACACCTGAAAGATGTAACCGCTCTTCTGCTTGCGCATCACTGGCACCGCAGCGCGTGTTGTGTACACCACGCCGTAGAAGCATGTGTCCACGACAGCCTGGAAGTCCTCTGCGCTCATCTGCTCGAACGGCGCAAACTGGCCGTATCCGGCGTTGTTGACCAGCACATCCAGCCGCCCCAAGGTGTTCACCGCTAACTGCACGGCCGCCTTTGCCGCGGCCTCATCGCGCACTTCCAGCGTAACGGGCTTCACGCGCTCGCGATACTGCGCGACCAGCGGCGCCAGTTCTTCAGCTCGACGCGCTCCAGCTACCACGCTGTCGCCTGCGGCCAGTGCCGCCTCAGCGATGTCCCGACCCAATCCATTTCCGCTTCCCGTAATCAACCAGACCTTTGCCATGGCAATATCCTCCACTGCATGAGATGATGGAATAAATGATTGGATGCTCATTTATTTCTTTTTCGGAAACTCAGCTACGTATATAGTATTGAGCAGACACTCAGTTGTATGAGGAGTTCAGTGGCTCGTCCCAAGAGCGAAGACAAGCGAAATGCGATTCTCGACGCCGCGACCCGAGTATTTGCGGAGCGCGGCCTTACCGCTGCCCCAACGTCAGAGATATCAAAAGAGGCGGGCGTCGCCGAGGGAACTCTGTTTACGTACTTCAAGACCAAGGATGATTTGATCAATGCCCTTTACCGCGAGATCAAGTTAGAACTCGCAGACGCGATGATGTCAGGGTTTCCGCGCAAGAAAAGTGTTCGCACCAGGTTGCGACATGTGTGGGACGGCTACGTGAATTGGGGAGTGACCAATCGTGGGAAGCGCAGGGTCCTGGCCCAATTGCAGGTTTCGGGGACGCTCTCAAAGGAGTCGATCGAAGCGGGAAGCGCGCCCTTCGTCGAAATGCAGAACACGACTCGCGACGCGATTGAGCGACACATTCTGCGGGCGGACCTTCCGATTGAGTTGATTTCGAAGACGCTGGCGGCTTTGGCGGAGGCCACCATGGACCTGATCGTGCTGAAACCAAGCAGGGCCAGCAAATATCGCAACAGTGGATTTGAGGTCTATTGGGCGGGGATCGCCCGGAAGTAATTTTTTGAATCTCATTAATGAGTGAGTAATCAGATTACTACGGGAGGACAATTATGAAATACAGATTGCTGGGCAAGAGCGGACTTCGAGTATCCGAAGCGGCCCTAGGCACTATGACCTTCGGCGACGAGTGGGGATGGGGATCACTCAAGGCGGAAGCGCAGAAAATCTATGAGACCTACCGCGAGGCAGGTGGAAACTTCATTGACACGGCCAATTTCTACACCAGCGGCACGAGCGAAAAATTCGTGGGTGAGTTCATCAAGGGCCATCGCGAGAGTGTTGTTCTAGCGACGAAATACTCCAATGCCGCGCCAGGCAACGATCCCAATGCGGCGGGGAATCACCGCAAGAGCATGATGCAAGCACTGGAAGCCAGTCTGAAACGACTGCAGACCGACTACCTCGACCTCTACTGGGTGCACATCTGGGATGGAATCACACCAGTGGAAGAAGTCATGCGCGGCCTGGACGATGTCGTTCGCCAAGGCAAGGTTCTCTACGTCGGCATCTCGGACGCTCCCGCATGGTGGATCGCCCAGGCAAATACTCTGGCCGAGCTTCGAGGCTGGACACAGTTTACCGGGTTGCAGATCGAATACAGCCTGATCGAGCGAACGGTCGAGCGCGAACTTATTCCCATGGCGAAAGCTTTGAACCTGGGAGTACTAGCCTGGTCTCCCCTGGCGGGTGGAGTTCTAAGCGGGAAATATCACGGCGAAGGAAAGGCTGACGGCGGGAGGATGACCAATGAGGGAGTGAAAGCCTTCTTTCCTGAGAGGGAACAACGCGCGGCGCCGATCATCTCGGCGGTGAAGTCGGTCGCGAAACAGACTGGTCGCAGCATGGCCCAAGTGG
>JAOAPW010000484.1 GCA_025463105.1 Candidatus Acidiferrum typicum
GTATTAGGCTACTGGCTGATCCCGTACCTGCTGCCTCTGGATAGACGTTACCTGGGTTCGCTGGTTCGTGTCTGCTTGTTATCGATTCCTCTGGGTATTTTTAACCAGACACTGCTGGCCATCGAACACGGCCGCATGCGGTGGCGCCGGTATAATGTTGTGCGCGTTTCGTTTTTTGTTTTCTATGTAATATTGATCTGCCTGATCGCGCTAAACAGAAAACCTCTAATACAGTGGTTCGTATGGGCCTACCTGGCAAGTCACGCCCTGACCGTAATTTTGCGCTTGGTCATCCAGCGTGAAACTTTCGCTGCAGGCAAAGTTCGCGTGAGCGAATGTCTCCGATTGCTCCGCAGCGGCCTTCCGTACTTTTGGGCCACCGCCAGTAATTTGCTGGCACTTCAGCTCGACGACATCATCGTAGTGAGCCTGATGAACGCCCAGGCGGCGGGGATTTATGCCGTCGCGGTGACATTCAGCAGCGCACAATCCTCCCTGAGCGAAGCGCTGGGCATTACTTCATTCGCATTCCTCTCCAAGGAAAAGAACATTGAGCGGCAAGGCAAAATTCTTACGGAAACATTTCGCCAGGCAACTCTTACCTCCGCGTGTCTCGGGCTACTTCTCTGCTGCATTGTTCCTTTGCTCATCGGGCCGCTGTTCGGCCAGCAGTTTGCTCAGGCGGTACATCCTGCCGTCATTTTGACAGCCGCGGCGACGCTTACCACGCCAACTGGAATTTTGATTCAGGGGCTAAGAGGTGTGGGACGTCCCTATCCGGGTCTCACGAGCCAATTGTTGGGAACTGCTGTTCTAGCACTAAGCGCGGCCCTCCTGTTGCCGAATTTCGGGCTGATGGGAATGGCCTGGTCCGTCGTTTTGAGCGCATGCGTTCAGATTGTTCTGTTGATCGCTGCGGCTTCATCGTTGTTACGCCTCTCCCCGTTTTGTTTTTGGCCATTCGGCGTCAAGGCCGTGCAGGAATTTTGGCGAAGTGTGATGACTATGCGCTTACGGTATTCCCGATTACCTGCTTAAGTATTTCCTGTCGAGGACCCATTCATGAAACAAGTCCTGGGTTACGTGACGCCCGTTCGCGCCTATGACAATGGCGGCGAAATTTACATGCAGGCGGCGTCTGGCCGCGTGGCCGACGCGCTGGCCGCGCATTAGGAAAAACTCTTAATCTGCACCCGTGTGCTGTATGGCTCGCCTCCTTCGTCGACGGATTTGCCTTTGGACGCGTCGAATATTGAGTTGGTTCCCCAGCCTTACTGGGACACTTCACTTGGGTCGTTGCCGCATTTCTTCGGCATTTTGCGCGCTTACCTGCGCACGTGCCGCGAAGCAGATATCATTTTCGTCAGGGGTATGTGTCCCTACATCGGCGCGCTTTATTTGTGTGCCTTCGTTTTTCAGCGGCCGGTCTGCCATTGGATCGTCGGCGATCCAGTCGCCTTATTGCGGACCAGCAAACGTCGAGGAAGACTGCTGGATTCATTTGCGCTGTTGTACGCGCTGCAGGACAGGCTGCAGACCCGCGTGGGACGCTGGCTCACAGATGGCGCATTTCTCTGCAACGGTCGCGAACTCGCCAAAGCCTTTCCGTCTCCCCGGACCGTTGCTACTGTCTCAAGTGCGATCATGCAGCGCGAGTTTGCCTCGCGAATCGACACCTGTGATGGCGCGACCATTCGCATTATTTTTGTTGGCTACATTCGCCCGGAGAAGGGAATCGAATACCTTCTTGATGCGGTCAGCCAGCTCCTGATTGCACAATCCTGGGAACTTTACATTGTGGGACCGAGCGATTTTCCCGTGTATCGTCGCCGGCTCGACGACCTGGTTGCCTCTCTCGGTATCAGCGAGCGAGTGTTCTGGACCGGATATTCTTCATACGGGGAGCCTCTATTTGACCGCTTGCGCGCGGCTGATCTTCTCGTGCTGCCCAGCTTGTCGGAAGGCACTCCGCACGTGCTGGTCGAGGCGCGAGCCAACGGGCTACCGTGCATTTCCACGACTGTTGGAGGGGTGCCCAGCTCGGTTACGGATGGATATGACGCCTTGCTGGTGCCGTCGAAAAATTCCAGGGCCCTCGCCAACGCCATCGAGCGAGTCATTCGCGACGGTGATCTGCGCCGGACGTTAATCAGAAATGGACTGAACTCTTCCCGTTCGCACACCCTGGAACGATTCATCGGTGTGGTGCGCGGGCAACTCGGCCGGAATCCAGAGGGGGCCGCGACGAGCGTTCCGCAGGTATAGGGCTCTACTTGGAGCCCGCTCAGACAATGCCGAATTACATGCGAATCCTCAAATATTTCTGGTTTCACCTGGTTACTGTCGCAACGGCTTGGTTGCCGGATTTTAGGCCGTTCATGCGTATACGAGGATTCTTCCTGCGTCCGTGCTTCAAGTCGTCTGGAGGAAATCTCCAGGTCGCGCGGAGAGTAACAATAAACTTTTCGAATCGAATGGAAATCGGCCGTGACGTCTATATCGCTACCGGCTGCTGGATCCATGCCTGGGGCGGAATCGTCATCGAAGACGAGGTGCAACTCGGGCCTTATTCGGTGTTGGTCACCGGCGACCATACGCTGAAGGACGGCTCTTACCGTTATGGTCCCAGTTCGCTGGCCCCAATTCGCATTTGTCATGGGTCGTGGGTTGCAGCTCATGCCGTGGTCACCAAAGGCGTAACTCTCGGACGCGGCGCGCTCATCGCCGCCAACTCGGTAGCGACAAGGAATATTCCGGATTTCGCCATCGCCGCAGGGACGCCCGCACGTCTCCTCAATGAAAAATCACGATTCGATGTGGCCCTATCAATCGAACCGCCGGTTCGAGAAATGGAGCGACATAGACAAGCACCGCTCCCCAGAGCCCACAAAGGCGCGAAATCCAGCAGGAGCTGAAAATGGACTTGACGTTCACTTTTGCCTTTGAAGTAGGTATCGCGATTGTGCTGGTCCTGGTTGTTTTCTGGGGAAACCCAGAATACGGCCTCCTCGTGTACGGCGCAGCCCTGGGGTTTCCCGATATCGCCATTCCGCTCGGCACCGCGATCAATCTTCGGTTGGATGATGCGCTGATCGTTTTTTTTCTTCTTCGATCTGTTCTGTGGTCACCGGCATCCCTCACACCTGGGCAGAGAAGCATTTTCAAGTGGCAGATGGTTCTGGCGGCGGCCTGCTCTTTTTCGGCCCTGGTGGGTTTCGCGAGCGGAACTCCTCCGGCTGCGTACGAAACTATAAAAATGATCGGCTGCGTCGCCATTCTCATCGCTTTGCCAAGAATTCTCCAATCAAAAAGACGTCTCCGATTTCTGGTTGCGGGGCTGATGTG
>JAOAPW010000273.1 GCA_025463105.1 Candidatus Acidiferrum typicum
TTGTATTCAATAATGAAATTGGCGGCCGTCGACGCGGCCCAGGCTACGATCCCGAACAAAAACATAAGAACGATCAGCTTGGCAACTTGTGAGGGACGCATAAAGGCGAATTCTATTGGCCGGGCAATAGCGCCGCTTCGAAGCCTGGAATGCAAATGTTTGAGCGGCGCGATATTGCGATGAATGCAAACCAGCCGAGATCGTATCACAAGCACCATCGGAACAAGAGGCACAGACTCGGTCTGTGGTATATCACCACAGTTATTCACGATGCTTGACGCGACTGGCGGCGACCAGTACGCTGTCGTGGAAGCCACTCAGGTGCGAGGAGCACCCTCCGGCGACCGATGGCGACGACCGAACCTAAACTTCTTGAGGGCACTCCCATTTCGCTGACCGGCGCTCTGACGGAAGGTGTGAAGCAGCGCATTCAGCATGTGCAGGACTACTCGATGCTGGCGGCGAAGTCGGTGACGAATTTATTCAATCCTCCCTTTTACTGGACCGACATTCTCGAACAGATGGATATCATCGGCGTGGGTTCGCTGCCCATCGTAGTCCTGACCGGCTTTTTCATTGGGGCGGTCATGGTGCTGCAGACGGCAGCTCAATTTGTGCGCTTCGGTCAGACGGCATTGACGGCCGATGCTGTCTCGCTGGCGCTGGTGCGGGAACTGGGACCAACCATTTCGGGGCTGCTCGTCACGGGACGCAATGGGTCGAGTATCGCCTCGGAGCTTGGTTCGATGGTGGTGACCGAGCAGGTGGACGCGATGCGCGCTATGGGCACGGACCCGACGCGTAAGCTGGTAACCCCGCGCATGGTCGCCGCTGTATTGATGCTTCCGCTGTTGACAGCGACGGCGGACCTCTCCGGGCTGATCGGCGGGTTCGTGGTTTCGACCTTTACTTTGCGTCTCGGCGCGGTGGCGTTCTGGACGCGTGCAGTTGACGCTTTGGATTTTTCGGACCTGATGCAGGGACTCACCAAACCTCTGATATTCGGTTTCATCCTTTCGACGGTCGGCTGCTACCACGGATTGCGGGTGCGCGGAGGCACGCAGGGCGTGGGCCGCGCAACGACGTCGGCGGTCGTGGCCTCTTCCGTTTTCATTCTGGTCGCAAATTTCTTCCTGACGAAGATCATGTTGTTCCTTTCCGGGCACGTTTTCTAAATTCCTCCGCGCAATCTGCAGCAGAACGAACCCTTTTCCGTCTATAATCTTTACAGCGATTGCGCGAGCCGCAACGGCCGCGACGTGATCGCCCACTTCCTGTGACGACTTTGGACACCGCGAGCGAGCGGGTTGTCTCCTTTAAAGACGTGCGTATTGGTTTCGGTCAGGGCGATATTCTGACCGGCCTGACATTTTCCGTTGTGCCGGGTGAAACCAAAGTTCTGATCGGCGAGAGTGGAACGGGCAAATCGCTGGCCCTGAAGCTCGCCGCCGGTTTGCTGCAACCAGATTCCGGTTCCGTGCACGTGCTGGGACGCGATCTCTCCCAGATGACGGAAAATGAACTGCTGGATTTCCGCCGGCAAATCGGATTTGTTTTTCAGGAGGGCGCGCTTTTCGATTCCCTGAGCGTCGCGGACAACGTCGCATATCGTTTGCGCGAAGATCGTGTGGATGAAGAGGAAATCGAACAACGCGTTCGGGAAGCGCTGCGCTTCGTGGAAATGGAAGAGGCCATCGACAAACTTCCCTCCGAACTTTCAGGCGGTATGAGGCGCCGCGTTTCCATTGCTCGTGCCCTCGTGGCGCAGCCTCCTGTCGTTCTCTATGATTCTCCAACTGCGGGACTCGATCCCGTGACGTCTCAAACAATCATCACGCTGATCATGCGTTTGCGCGACACCCAGGGCGTGACCTCGCTGCTCGCCACGCACCGCCTGCAGGATGCCTTTGGGCTCGCAAACTACAAGTTTGATGGCCAGTCCGGCCGCGTCGTGCCGGCTACGCACGGCGGTAACGGCTCAAAGGGTCCCACCCGGCCAACAAATTTGCTTGTTCTTCGCGGTGGGAAAGCCTACTTCGAAGGCAGCCCGCAAATGATCATGGAATCCAAGGACGAATATCTGCATCGATTTTTGTTGTAGGTAAAATTAAGTTTTGTTAATTATTCAGGAGGAACTACCATGGCGCACCAAAAACAATTGACCTGGACCGAACTGCGAGTGGGACTTTTCGTCCTGGCTGCGACGGCTCTCCTGGTGGTTGTCATTTTCTATGTGACCGGACCCAGCGCGCTCGGCCCAAAATACCGGCTGCACGCATTTCTTCCTGAAGTCGATGGCCTGACCGTCGGGGCGCCCGTTCGTCTGGACGGCGTTGAAGTCGGAAACGTGGAGAAAATTGTCGTTGCGGTGCCCAAGCCGGGCGAACAGCCGTCCAAGGACCGCAGCATCCGCGTTGATATGCGCATCCAGAAGGAATATCAGGATTACATCCGCGCCGATTCCTCGGCCGGGCTGATTACCGAGGGGTTGCTCGGAAATCGCTACGTTGAAATCGATAGGGGCTTCGTAGGCAGAAAACTCGAAAACGAAGAGGAAATACCCGGACGCGAGGAAAAAGCCCTCAAGGCCGTTGTCGAGCGTAGCGCCGATCTGATGACCAACTTAAGCTCGATCACGGAGCAGGCCAGCCAGGTCCTGGATGACATCAGAAAAGGACGCGGCTCCCTGGGTAAGTTCATGGTTGATGAAACCGCATATCGCCATCTGAATAACTCGCTTGGGAACCTGGATCGCATGCTGGCGGATGTGGCGGCTGGGAAAGGGACGATCGGGAAATTGATGGTTAGCGACGAAATATACCAGAATGTGAATTCCGTCGCCGGCCGTCTCGACAACGTGCTCGAGGCCGTGCAGACCAAGCAGGGCACACTGGGCAAACTCGTGTATGAAACGCAAATGCATGACACCGCCATGAAACTGATGGATAACGGCAATGGCCTCGTCACCGATATCCGAGGAGGGAAAGGAACGCTCGGCAAACTCGCTACCGATGACTCGCTATTTATGCAGTATCGTCAGATAGGCGAAAATATTTCCAGCGCGACGGCAAAATTGAACTCCAATCAGACGACCGCGGGAAAGTTTTTCACCGATCCCAAATTTTACGACGACTTTTCGGGCCTGGCGGGAGACATGCGTCTATTGGTGGGCGATTTCCGCAAAAACCCGAAAAAATTCTTGAATGTGAAGTTCCAGATCTTCTAGCTGTATCGCTCGCCGGATTTCAACACAGAGGGCACAGAGAACACAGAGCAGAGAGAGGAGCGGGATATTTTCAAAACAGGAAAACTGAGAAACTGAGACCGGGAGTCAGAACAAAAAAGGGAAACAGAAAAGCAGGAAACCGGATTTAAGATCAGAGTGCCAAATTTTGAATTTCGCGTGAGAACCAGTATATCTGCCGCCAGGCGTCTTTCGCATTCCAGTCCCGACAGGGACGAAAGATCGTAGCCCACCGCGGCAGCGGTGGGACCCGTATTAGCAAGCAGAACCAAGCCCCGTAGGGGCGGCACATGATGTCTTGCCAAATTCAAGGTTCCCAATCATATCTTTCGCGGTCGGTCCATTTGCTGCGCTAATTCCATTTCAAGCTGCGCCACCATTCCGCCGCCAATCCTGCTGAAGCGCAATAGCCGGGTACCACGTAGCGGCAATAGTCATGATCGCTCCCGTCAGAAAAATCTGTCCGGGTTGCAGGTGCGCAACCGAGGCGCACAGGAAATACATTCCTGCCGCGAAAAATACTCCTACGAAGGACAGCAGATTTGCCGCTGCAATGACGCTGCCCTTTTGTGCGGGCGCGGGACGATACTGGATGAGCGCATTGAGAGGAACCGCGTAGAAGCCACCAAAAAAACCGAGCATCGCCAGATCCGCTCGCACGCTCCACACGCCCAGGCCATGTCGTGACACAAGAAATCCGAAGATGGTCATTCCAATCGCTGCCACCGGAATCAGCCGGGATTCGATTTTTCCACGCGACAGATAGCCCGCCGTGAGGCTCCCGATTCCTATCCCGATGCCCACGGCGGCCTGCAAATAGCTGATTTGTGTTTCGTCCACGCGCAGAACGTCATGCCCGTAAACGACGATTACAAATTGGAGCAATGCGGCCAGAAACCATAAGTACGTGTTGCCCACCACGGCCCATCGGAGCACGCGATCGTTCGCGATGATGCGAATCTGGCCGCTGAGATCGGCAAGAGGATTTGGATGGAATCTTCGCGACAGATTGGCGGCAGGTACACGGGATATTCCAAAGCTCGTGATCAGTCCGACCAATGTGAATACGAGCAGAATTACGCCCGACCACGTTTCCCGGCCGCGAAAAGCAACGGCAAGAAATCCCGCGGACATCGTGCCAGTGATTATCCCAACGAAAGTGCCAAGCTCGATGACGCCGTTTCCCCAAGAAAGTTTATTTTCAGGCAGCAGTTCCGGGAGCAGGCCGTACTTGGAAGGGCCGAACAGCGCTCCCTGCGTGCTGATCAGAAAAACAGAGGCAGACTCCATCGCCAGATTGCCGGTCGCGAGTGATACCAACGCAAAAATCATGACGCCGATCTCAAAAATCTTCGTTCCGATCGTCACCGAGCGCTTGCTGTACCTATCGGCAAGATACCCACCGGCCAGTGAGAACAGAATATAGGGAAGAGCGAACAGCGCGCCCACCAGCAGCACAAGTTGATCGCGAATGGCGGGGGGGAAGTCCCGCTCCACAATCAGATAGATCACCAGGAATTTCAACGCATTGTCGTTGAACGCCCCTTGAAATTGCGTGACGATCAAACTCCAGAATCCCAATCGCCAATCGGCAGGATGCCCATGCGGTGACGGCGCCAAAACGGCGGGCGTTAGCGTTCGCGTGGTATCAGATGGAGAACTTGTTGGATTCCGGGGCATGCTTATTTACACACGTCAAGAAGAGGGCAGGTTTCGGGCTCCATTGGGAGCGCGGCAGTACAATCACCGGGCCAAACCGCACCCTTCGCAGTGTAATCAGGGAGCGGCCCGCGAGCAAGCCTTTGGCAAGCGGCGCGTGTCGTGTAGAATCTTTGCAAGCCGGAGTGGCGGAATGGCAGACGCGGCGGACTCAAAATCCGTTGGTCGCAAGGCCGTGTGGGTTCGACTCCCTCCTCCGGCATTCAACATTATTGTTTCCAGGTGAGTTCCCTGGTTGCTGGACAGACGGAAAACTCTTCAGGCCCCTCTCTTTTTTTAATGCGAGAAAGTTGCAATCGACGCAGGACTGCTCGAAACTCCGAAGCGTCAATTCGAACAACTGTCACTGACCATCTTCGCGTTCGTTACAGTCATATGACCGTGCTCGGTGGAGTTTTTGGCCACACCATGCTCTTTTGCCTCGCCCTTCACGTCTTCTTTGGCGCCATGCATGGCTGCATTGGAAACCACGCCAGTAACAGTGACCGTATGCCCGACATGCGGCGCAAGTTTGACAGCGTCACTTTTGACTTCCCAGGTGCCGCCGCTCTTCGTCGTTAAATTGTAGTCATCCCCATCTTTCTGCAGGCAGCCCGTAAGGGTCCGAACCTTCTGGTGTGTGGTCTTTTTCTCTTCCTGAGCGCGAGCCGTGCCTGCAGCTGACGAAAAGACAGCCACCGCGGCAATCCAAACTGCAACTTTGTTGATATTCATGTGACCTCCAGGTTGCGATTTTGAGGCGAGTAGGTAAGCGCGAGTAGAGCGCAGCATTAGCAATTTATCCTATCGATTCGTCTCGAAGACCATACCGGCAAACCCTCGCCTTCAGGGGGCCAAATGCTGTATTCCGTATCATGACTCCGTAATCATAAATACTGAGCCATCGCAATTCACACCTGTACATTTGCCTTCAGGACAACCTGTTCGGAAGGGATTTTTGTGTGAGGGTCATTTTCGGCCGTTATGAATACTTCAAAATTTTGAAGATGAGTTGTGGTCTTAAACTCGCCTTTCAGGCTATCTTCCACTTTTAGTTGCCCCTGATTTATAGGTTCGCCGGTTCGCTCCTTAAACCACACGACATAGGTGGTCGCCGCAGGCGTGAGCATTCCAGGTTTTGCCAAATGCTCGGTTTTGATTGTGACTTCGATATTGCCGTTTTGATCTTTGCCAATGTCAACTTTTCCCGTAGCTGCGGGGGTGGATTGCCCCGCCGCCATAGGAAAGCTCTTCGCCGACAATGACGTTGCGGCGAATAGCGTGGCAATTAAAATTGCCAGCAACAATTTCCCTTTCATATACCGCCCCTTTCCGCGTTCTGACTATGAGCTGTGTCGCAATCGAACAGCACCCAAGGATTCAACCTTACTGACAAGGCTGGGCAGCAAGCCATACAGGGAAGGCGGTAAAATGGCGTGCGTGGACACCTATACGGACGATGTGCATTGAGTCGCACGTTCGTTACAAGCTGCGCGCGACGCGAAATCCGTAATCGGCATACTTGAACTCTGGCGGGATGCTGGAACGCGCCGCGGTGCGCGTGACCTTGATGTGGTGACGCCAGGAGCCGCCACGCGATGCCCGACGGCTGCCCGCGGATGGTCCTGGCGGATTAAGTTCTGGAGAGCAAGCGTAATACCCGGCGTCGTACCAGTCAGAACACCATTCGTGCACGTTGTCGCCGAGATTGAATAGTCCGTAAGCATTTGCTGAATACAAGCCGACGGGTTCGGGCCCCGTCTTCCAGCGGTTGGCATATTCGGGAAGTTTTTCCGGCGGGCAGTCGCCCCAAGGGTAGGTAGAATTTTCCACGCCGCCGCGTGCAGCGCGCTCCCATTCGGCTTCAGTGGGCAAGCGATACTGTTTGCCGCCCGCGAGCGTCAGCCAGTCACAATACGCCACCGCGTCCAGCCACGATACCGCCACGACGGGCTGCTTCGGATGATTGAAGCTGAAATCTCCCCAGGATAATGGCATCGTGTGCCGCGTGGCTTCCAGAAATCTGGAATATTCCTCATTTGTCGTTTGGTATGCAGCCAGCTCGAAGGCGTCTACCCAGACACGATGTCTGGGTTTTTCATCATCGCGTCCGTCATCGCAACCCATCCAGAACCAACCTTCGGGAATATTTCGCATGACGGGCTCAATGGCTGCGATTCGCGAAGGTTGGCCTGAGGACATTTTTTTGAAGCTCCTGCGGATAACGGCTGAATCGAATGCGGGCCATTCATAACCCGCCTGAGTCGCTACTCGTTTCAGCCGGTGTCTGAAAGGGATCCCAAGTGAGCATTCTAACGCATTGCGCTTGTATTTTTGGGGCCATGGGAGGAGAATTCAAGCAAAGCAAAACAAGTTAATGCCCCCACCCGGAAATGTGACGAACTGTGCACAGCGCAGCCTGCTTGCAGTACAATGCTGGCACAGACACCGGGCCAGGTCACTTTCGAACCGGTAGTATGAATGGAATCTCGACAGGAGGACCAAACAAGTGCGAGTGCTTGTTGTGGAGGATGAGCGACGCTTGTCGGATAACATCGCGCGAGCTTTGCGTGAAAGCGCCGGGTACGCCGTCGATATTGCTACCGACGGCGCCCAGGGATTCTACCTTGCTGAATCGAACGCCTACGATCTGATCATTCTGGACCTGATGCTGCCAAAGCTTGATGGACAAAGCCTCCTGGTCCGCTATCGCAAACGTGGTCATGAGACGCCGGTGCTCGTGCTGAGCGCGCGCGACGAAAAAGAATCCGTCGTGAAGCTGCTCAACGCCGGCGCCGATGACTACATTGCAAAACCTTTTGATCTGGGCGAGTTCCTTGCGCGCGCGAAAGCCCTGGTCCGCCGAGGAGCTGGACAACATTCCCCGGTCATTTCCATTGGTGATCTTCAACTCGACACGGTTTCCCGGTCCGTGCGAAGGGGAAACAAGGAAGTTGCTCTCGCTCCCATGGAATACCGCGTCCTCGAATATTTGGGGCATCGCCCGCGAGCGGTAGTTTCAAAAACGGAGCTCCTCGAACATCTCTACGACTACAACTGGGAGAAATTCAGCAACGTCATCGAGGTCTACATCTCCGGATTGCGCCGCAAGATCGACGATTGCAGCGATGAAAAGCTGATTCACACAGTTCGCGGACACGGATACGTACTGCGGCCCAGCCGTTAGTTCCGGGTGCCGAAAGGATGAGCACGCTGCACCGGGAGCCGCCCAGAGAATGAAAAGCTTCTCGCTGACAAGACGCATCATCGCGACAGTAGTTACGTGTCAGCTTGTGCTGGCTGTCGGTCTGACCCTGGTTGCCGTGATGTACGGTCGCACGGAACTCATGGGGGCATTTGATACCGCGCTCGAAGGCAAAGCCATGAGCGCTCTGGCTCTGGTGCAGTTCGCACAGCCGACAGGCCACGACTTGATGTTTGATTTCGCGCTGCTGCCTCCCCCCTCGGATCCCATGCACCAGGATCAATATGAAATACAATCCTCAGATGGCCATCTGGTTGCCCGCTCGGCCGGCTGGGACGATGTTCCCGCGGAAGTGTCACAGTCCGAGCGGTCTCATGCCGACTTCAAATTAGCCGGAGCCCCCTATCGAGCCCTTGTATTAAGGAATGTTCCAATTTTCGATAAGGTGATTAAGGAAGATGGGCAGGCAGAACCCCCGGTAAGAGTAAGCCTCGTTTACGCATCGTCTCTGGCTGGCAGCCGCCTGCGATTGGCGCAACTCGCGGCTCTGGTAGGCGCGACAAGTATCTTGCTCTTGCTGCTGACCAGTGCGTTCGCTGTCTGGAGCGTCCGACACGGGCTCGCCCCTTTGCACGAATTAGCCGCGCAGGCGAACACCATCTCTATACACAACTGGAACTTCAGCGCGCCTTCCGGTGACTCCATGGCAACGGAGCTTGCTCCGTTCGTGCACGCGATCGAAGCGGTTCTCGCCCGGCTCAAGGATTCTTTCCGCCAGCAGCGTGATTTCACAAATGATGCAGCGCACGAACTGAAGACATCCGTGGCCATCGTCAAATCTACATTGCAATCCTTGCTTCATCGGCCTCGCACGCAACAAGAATATCAAACCGAACTCGAAGGATTGCTGGGCGATTGCGCGCGGCTGGAAGATTTGCTGGGGCGGATGCTTCGATTGGCGCGCCTCGAACAATTCGCGGAGGACGGCGTCACGCCCAATCGGGCCACGACGGAACTTACATCCACGTGCGAGTCAGCCATTTCGCGCATTCGCAAAGTAGCCCAGGAAAGAAATATTTCTCTCGAGTTTGAAAGCCCTGCCGCGGTGTACATGCGGGCAGATCCGGAGGACCTCGAACTGATTTGGCTTAACCTTCTCGAAAATGCGGTTCAGTACAGTCCGGAGGACTCCACAGTGACGTTGCGTGTCCGGCGCGATGGCGCGGCCATGGTGGAAATATCCGTCATGGATTCCGGACCCGGGATCCCTCCTGAGGAGTTGCCTCACATCTTCGAGCGTTTTCATCGCGGCGACCCTTCCCGCGCGCGTTCGACCGGAGGCTTCGGTCTGGGTCTGGCAATTTGCAAAGCGCTTGTGGATGCATACAACGGCACGATTGAAGCTATCAATCTTCCTGGCCAGGGAACCCAAATGCGCGTGCAATTGCCCGCCGAGTCCAATTGAACGCAGGTTCACTTATTCGCACTCACTGACACTGACACTACTTTTTATCAGATGGGGCGTGGTGTACTCTGATTTTCCACTCGAGCAGAAGATTCACAGTGCATTCAAGGAGGCGGACATGAAAACTCACAAGCTGTTGCTCGCTACTGTCGCATCGATTATTCTCGTTTTGTTCTGTCTCGCCGCTTCAGCCGATACGCTGCAATTAAGAGATGGTCGCGTGGTCCAGGGCAGATTTCTGGGCGGGACGCAGGCCAGCGTTCAATTCGAAACCAACGGAAAGATCGATCTCTACGATGTGGATCAAGTTATTTCCATCACCTTTACGCGCGCTCCGTCAGCTTCGACGGACATGCGCATGGCCCCGCCTCCTCGCGATCGGGATCGTGATCGTGATCGTGACCGGGACCGGGACCGGGATGCTGACGCGATGGCCAATCCCCAGAGGAGCGACTCTGGACTTACCGTTCCAGCTGGAACCAGTATCCTGGTACGCATGATTGACAGCGTGGATTCCAATAAAAATCATGTGGGTGACCGCTTCCGGGCCAGCCTGGAGCAGGACCTCGCCGTCGACGGAGAGGTAGTAGCGCGGCGCGGGGCCGACGTCTACGGGCGGCTGGCCGAAGCGAAAGAGTCAGGACGTTTCGAAGGCAGGTCGCAACTCAAACTGGAACTGACTGATATCCTCATCAACGCGCGGCTGCAGCCCATTATGTCCGGCGACTATGAAGTATCTGGCTCTTCACGCGGTGCGGACACAGCGAAAAAAGTAGGTGTTGGCGCGGTCGCCGGCACGGTGATCGGTGCGATTGCCGGTGGAGGCAAGGGTGCCGCGATCGGCGCAGGCGTTGGAGCCGGAGCGGGCGCCGCCGTACAAGTGATGACCAAGGGTGAGCAGGTCCATGTGCCCAGTGAGACCCTGCTCGATTTTCGTATCGCCCAACCGTTTGCAGTCACACGATAGGGGTGCGGGCTCCGCTTGGAGCCCGCCGGGATAGCGTGCGGGCTCCGCTTGGAGCCCGCCAAAATAAGACGCGGGCTCTGCTTGCTTGTCCTGTAAAAGGTAGGATAGCCCGCCACGATAAGCGTTCTAGGTATTAAGAGGTAGTAATCAACCGATTTCGTACTTCCGAGGCACTATTGGTAGATTCAGCAAGAAATCTCTTGCGCGCCTCACTCCTACTGCGTAATATACTCGCGAAATTGGAAGGTTGTGGTTGTCGTGCCAAAAGAGAAGCCGAAGGTCAATATCGGTGAAGTAATTCGGAGTTATCGCGGCCAGCGAGGTCTTTCGCAGGGCGATATCGAGCGACGGACCGGATTACTGCGTTGCTATCTTTCCCGTGTCGAGAATGGCCACACCGTACCATCTCTTGAGACGCTTGCGAAAATCGCCGAAGCCATGGAAATTGCGCTTGCTGATTTCTTTCCTGGCGCTGAAACTCCGCGCGACCGCGACACCCAGAAAATGCTCGGTGAGCTTTCCGAAGACGAAATCCGTTTTCTTTCCGAAATCAAAAAATACAGCACGACTCTTTCCGAAGGGGACAAACGGCTGGTTCTGGCCATGATCCGAAAAATGGCCACCGTAATGCCCCTGCCAACACGCAAACCTGTCGCCCGCCGCTCCGCATATTAAATCGAAGCTGTTCCATAAGTTCGATAAGAAGTTGTCAGTTTTATCCCCATCTCAAGGACTTAATGATAATGACAAAGGGTAGCGTGGAAACTCCCGATTGGTCCGTGATCCCGGCACCGACAGACGATGGCGCGGCCCGCCACCTGACTGGCGTCCGCTTGCCGTCCTCATCGCTACCCGCCACGGACGAGACGACGGTTAACCTTGCGCAATTGCCCGGCCTTGTCATTGTCTATGCCTATCCCAGGACAGGAATTCCTGGGATTGAAAACCCAGCCGGATGGGACCTCATCCCTGGAGCGCGCGGTTGTACGCCGCAGTCATGCTCATTTCGGGATCATTTTGCGGAGTTGAAAGCTCTAGGCGTCAAACATCTCTTCGGTCTCTCGGTGCAGGACACAGCCTATCAGCGCGAGGTTGTCGACCGATTGCACCTGCCGTTTCCAATCCTTTCGGACGAGCACCTTGAATTAACCCGATCGTTGCGATTACCAACCTTTGAGACTGGTGGGATGACACTGTTGAAACGTCTGACTCTAGTGATCAACGATGGGAGAATAGAGCACGTCTTTTACCCCGTTTTTCCGCCGGACCGGAATGCGAGCGAGGTGCTGGCTTGGCTGGCGACCAGGAATTTATCGCTAGAAGGACGTCTTGAATAATCCGTGGGTTAAAAGCCAGGATGGCTCAACTTAACTACGGAACAAGTGGCAACTCTTACTGCAGATTTTCCGTGCTGGTCGCAGGAGCGCTCTTGGCCAGCGCCGCCTGTCTTTTCGTCAAGCTGCCGACAACTTCCGCCAGTGTGGTCCCGCACTGCGCCCAGAGCCGACGCTTCAAGCTGCAATAATCCTGCGCGCCGCCGAACACGTCAGCCATCAACGCACGAAATGTCGGGCTTCGCTCGATGAATTGAATCATTCGTGTGGCCACCGCCCCGCCTAGAAATCGTCCTCGGTAAAATCGCCGCGCAATCCGCGTGGCAAATTCCAGATCGGCGGAAAACGCCTTGCGGACCCGCGCGGGATATTCGCGAGGTTTGCCGGCAATCACCGCCTGAGCCAGCAGATCACCCGAGCGCAATGCGTAGTAGAGGCCTTCGCCGGTGATTGGGTCCACCCAGGCGGCAGCGTCGCCCACCAGCGCCCAGTTGCGTCCAACGACGCGCCGCGCGGAAAGAGTTTGCTGTTGTGGCGATGGAAGCACATGACTATAGAACTGCGCGCCGTCGCGCGAAATCCGTTCTTCAGCCATAAATGCGTGCAAGTGCCGGCGCAATTCCTGGCTGGTATGCCGTGCCATGCTGCCGCAAATCCCTACCGAGAGATGATCGCATCGGGGGAACGACCACAAATAACCCTCAAATCCTCGCAGAAATTTTACGGAAATACCTTCCGCCTGGGCTGGCACGAAGTAGCCAAGCGTCATTTCGAGATCGCTGCGCATCAGGCGACTGGTATCAGGCAGCAAAGAATTGCGCGCTCCCGCCGCGATGACGACGAAGTCCGCCTCAACCCGATTTTCACCGATAGTGAGTTTGGCGCGTTCACCTTCAGCGTCGATGTGATTCACACGCGAACGCACAACGCGGCATCCGGCCGCCTCGGCCCGTTCCAGAAGCAGCCCGTTCAGCACCGTTCTGGAATAAATAACGATGGGATGATCGAGCGTCAACTGAGCGCGGTGACCTTTGCTGGAGATCAGCTCGACGGTACGAATAAGTTTTTTGGGATAGGGCCCATCAAGAAGAAAAGGATATGCTTTGATCGCCTTGTGCGTTAAGCCGCCGCCACAAGGTTTTTCCCAGGCCAGATGCTCGTCGTAAATCGTGACGCTGTACCCGGAACGCGCCAGACGTTCTCCGCACATCGCGCCGGCCGGGCCGCCGCCCACAACCGCAATATCACGCATCGAAAAGCCTCGATGAAAAAGGGCAGAGCCTGGCACGGGTCCCGGCGCTGGTTAAAAAAAAGGCGCTCACGACAGCGGAAACACCGCAGCCATGAACCATGCCGCCAGTATAGCAGAAAATATCGCCGCGGCTGCGAATGACCCGGTGCGGCGGCGTAACGCATCACCACCGAATCTTTGCCCCAGCGAAACTGCTATAAAAAGCGGCGCAAGCACCACCATCAGGACTTGCCCGCTCAAGAAAATCAGAACTCCCGCGAGCAAGGCGAACCAGAGAATCAAACGCAGCAAGAGAAATATTCCAAATCTTTGCACGCGCCGTGATCCTCCAGGTGAACCCAATGCCGCTTCTTCAGCCATCGTGTAGGGTAAATTCGCGAG
>JAOAPW010000280.1 GCA_025463105.1 Candidatus Acidiferrum typicum
ATAGCCGAGACTCCTGTACTGCCATCGCTACCGTGTAGCCTTGCTTATGGCGCAATTCCCCATGTTCGGCAGCCGCCTTTGAAACCGGAGCTTTAATTCCTGCGCGCAGACGCAAACGCGCAACGACGTCATGCAGAAGCTGAGGAAGATGCCCCGTGCGCTCTTCCTGGATCATCGGAATACTCATTAGGTCTGGCTCCTTCTCTACCCGGATAAGCCATTCCGCAATCACAGTATGAAGTTCACGTTCGAGAATGTCCGCCACACTCTCAACAACGACAGCATCGTCACTCACGTTCGCTGCTCTGGTACATACGTGCTTAGCGAAAGCTTGCGCGCGCATGGTGTTAAGATGCTGCATGATCTGGTTTATCGTCAGACCATCAAGAGTACAGCCCGGAGCCTCGAACGGACATCCACACTGGCTACATACCCATTCTTGGCGGATTTTAGTTAGCTCGCGTTCCATGCTGCAAGCTGCTTCTTCGTTGCCTTCTCTCTGACGGACTTCGTGAGATAAGGCTTTGTAGCTTCCTTTTTCAGCCAAGACACCATTGCCAAGAATGCTAGGTCCAACTTTTTCTTTTTGGGCACGCTTACACCGTAGACTTAGCGGCTTTTTGTTATCTTCTTTTCCCAAGCTTCAGCAGCCGCAACCTTCCGGGTCGGATGCGGTTCGTTTCGTGGGCCACCAGCACCCAGAACGCACCGTTTCCCGGCAGCTACACCGCACGTTGGACAGGCGACTGAAGAGTGCTGCTTTCGTGTCACTTGCGTCGTTTTCAAATCTTGCCTCCGTTGCACTGCGTCAAGGTTCGGCGATGCCATTTGGTTGGTCTACGTTTTGTTGACGGACATCGGGCGATTTTCCAAGAACGCGGTGACGAGTGCGCTATTTATTTGCAAGCCCCCGTTGTAGTTGACCAAGCCCTTCTTCTTGAACTCGTTCATGAATTTACTTACTCTTGGGCGGGTGGTTCCAACCATCTCCGCCAGCGTTGATTGGCTCACCTTCAGCGGGGAGTCCGACTTCGATTCCTTAGTTATTTCCCCAAACAGCAAGAGAACTCGCGCCAGTCGCCTTTCGCTGAAATTGAAGAATTGATCTATTAGGTCTTCCTCGATTCGAACAACCCGTGAAAGCAAATATCCAACGAACAGCCTTGCAAACTGCGGGTCTCTCTTGAGCGTGCGAATCGTCTTCTCCTTTTGCAGTCGAATGACATTGGATTGTCCAATTGATCTCGCCGTGCAAATTCGCAGAGGTTGCCCTGCTAGACAGCCTTCGCCAAAAAAGCTGCCTCTCTGTAGGATGGCGATTATAGCTTTCTTGCGCGTAGTGACCGCCGTGAGCTTCACCGTCCCGCTCTCGATATAGAAGATAGAGTCCGCTGAGTCCCCTTGGGAAAAGACGACCTCTTTGTCTCGGTAGTTCCGAAAAGTCATACCAGTACGGAACTTTTTGCAGAGAAGTGTGTGACTGACACCGAGACTACGTTTACTCGCCATTCGCGGCCTGCTCCTTCAATTGACTCAGGAAAGTGGTTAAGCGAATCAACAATCGTAGACTCATACGACCAACCCCGTCTAGATGACTAAAATTGACCACATGCAAGGTGAGCAAAAGTGAACAGCCAGAAGTGAGTAACTGTGCTATGGCGAGAGCAAAACGGGTTCAGCAGGTCAACACAACGCTGGAGCGTGGGGAGCAGTTAGCGCAACTTCCAACGCGAATGACATCACAGCGGCTTTGTGTACAAACTGTGTACGGAAGAGGCAGTTTAGACGGGCCTTTTGGGGCTATAAGCAACGTCGAATCAATGACAGATTCTTGAGCTACAGGCCCAACTCGAAGAACCGCTCGTTGCTGCGACAAACATCATCGCGGGCTGTGAACGAACGGGTCAAGTATAGAGAGATTGCCGCTGAAGCCTTCTATGCAGAGGCCGCAGGGTGTATATTGCGGGTCAGACCGACAATCAAAAAAGGGAATTACAGCAGCCGCGGGCGGGAATGATCACGCCGGGAGGCACCTCATGAAGGCGAAGATACGCACTCTTCTTGTTATTTTAGCCATTGCGATTTCCGTGTGCTTTTCGTTCGATGCGATTGCCGGAGCGCAGGGCGGAGGTGGCGCTCCATCATCCGCGTCAACAATCTCTGGCAAGATTTATCAGTTCGAGAAAATCGCGGACGGCGTGTATTACGCCACATCCAATAGTCCGATGGCTACCGGCGGAAATCATCCCATCATCATCAACGACCGCGACGTAGTTCTGGTTGATGACGGGACGACTCCGGCCGCCGCTCGGGCGCTGCTGCAGGATATGAAACTGATCACGGACAAACCTGTACGTTGGGTGGTCAACACGCACTTTCATTACGATCACACCGATGGGAACTCTGTGTTCGGGCCCGACGTTGAAATCATCGGGCACGAATATGTACGCCATGCGATTGCGGACCTCGATGTGGTTCATCGGGAGCCTTTGAAGTCGGCTCTGGCGAATATGCCGATTCAGATTGAGTCGCTCAAGAAACAGTTGGGAGACGCAAGGGATCCCGCACAGCGCGCCACCCTTGAAAAGCAGCTCGCCGCCACTCAAGCGGATTTGGAAGAGATCAAGACTCTCAAGCCGACTCCCCCCACAATGTCGTATTCATCGAAAATGACGCTGTTTCGGGGCCAGCGCGAAATTCAGCTTCTGTTTCTTGGCCGTGGCCACACGCAGGGTGACACCGTTGTGTTTCTGCCGAAAGAAAAAATCGTGTGCACCGGAGACTTGATGGAATCCCGTCTTGCTTATATGGGCGATGCCATGTTTGACGAATGGGTCACCACACTCGACGCGCTCAAGGAACTCCAATTTGATACCGTGCTCCCGGGGCACGGCGTCCCGTTCCATGAAAAGTCTTTGATCACGGCGTATCAATCCTATCTGAAAGACTTCACCATCAAAGTTGCCGAGCTCCGCAAACAGGGGCTGTCAGCGGAGGAAACAGCCCAGAAAGTGGATCTGACATCCCACAAGGCCGACTTCCCGCAGATCCAGGGTCCCGGAGCTGAAGTAAGGGGCGTTCGACGAATGTATGAATGGATGGACGAACGCGCCAAGCGATAGTTTTGCCTCACAATTAACCGTGCTCTCTTCGATGCCGGGTATGGATGCCCGCTTGAGGGTTAGCATCCGGCTGTCGTATGATTCATCGGCGGCGATCGGCGTTTCAAATCCGCACAAAACATGTTAACACGTAAAATTGGCGAAGGTGGCCGCTGGCTGCTCGAAAAAATCGTGGATGCGGTGGCCTCCACGGGCATCAATCCCAATCTTCTGACATTTTTCGGTCTCCTGGTAAACGGCTGGGCGGCTGTGCTGTTTGCAATGGGAAAATTCCGGTCCGGGGCACTCGTTATTTTCTTCGCCGCGTTTCTGGACATGCTGGACGGCCAGGTAGCCCGTCGGGAAAAACGCGTGACAGCGTTCGGCGCGTTTTTCGATTCGACGCTGGACCGCTACTCGGACATGGCGCTCTACATGGGCTTGCTCGTGTACTACGCCGAGGCCGGAAGATCATCCTACGTAATTCTCGCGGCTGTGGCGACGGCTGGATCAGTGATGGTCAGCTATTCGCGGGCGCGAGCCGAGTCGCTGATTCCATTGTGCAAGGTTGGATTCATGGAGCGCCCCGAACGCATGGTCCTGCTGATTCTTGGCGGCATTTTCAATCGCATGGCGCCGGCGCTGTGGGTGATCTCCGTCGTTTCGACAATCACGGTCATCCACCGCATCGTCCACACCTGGCAGGAAACCAAGGCCGGCCGCACGCTTCCGGGAATCCGCCTATCCCTTTAACCTTTCCGCGTATACAGTTCCCGACTTTGTTGAACGAAATGCACAATGTAGCTACAATGGAATTGAGGTAGCTACATGCGAACCGTAGGCAGCCGTGAATTAAAGAACCGCCTCGGCCGGTATCTGGGACTGGTCGGCAAGGGCGAAACAATTATCGTCACCGACCGGGGCAAACCAGTCGCGCGTCTCGTCCCTCCCGGCCCTCATCAAGAAGAGCCCGTCGGATTGGAAGAGGTTCTGCGGCAACTGGAAGCGGAAGGGCATCTCCGAAGAGGTACCCGGCCATTTAAGCGAATTAAGCCAATTCGCATAAAGGGCAAACCTGCGTCACAAATCATATTGGAAGACCGCGATTGATGCTTTATCTCGATAGCTCAGTCCTTGTTAAGCGCTACATTCAAGAAAAAGGAAGCGAAACTGTCAATTCCCGATTCGACCGAGGAGAAACAATTTATACATCCATCCTCAGTTTCGCTGAAGTGCACGCAGCAATTGGGCGCAAATATCGAGTTGGGGAATTGAACAGCAAAGAGAAGAAAAAACTTATTGACGAATTCCAGGCTGATTGGCTTTTCAGCTTGAATATTTTGGAATTGACCACGGTCACGATGATCGCACTACCGTCACTATGCGAGCAGTACTCCCTCAGAGCAAGTGATTCCGTTCACCTTTCTGCCGCATTTTGGCTGAAAGATGCGATTCGACTTCGCGCCAAAGGTTTTGAAGACAGCGGGAACTCGGTTGAGTTTGGTGTCTCTGACGGCCAGTTAGGCAAAGCCGCGCTCAAGTGCGGTTTCCCTATATTCAACCCCGAACGGGTGAAAGATTAGCTTCCTGCTTTCCCCCTGCCGCAAGAGCCTCTTCAATCGGACGCGAAATAATTTCATGCACGCGGTCGCGAAGCGCCTCGAAATCTTCCTTGCGGAGATACTTCGTTTCGATCACATCGTGCAGATAGACGGTAATGGTGCCCGGCCGCAGCAGCCAGCCAGTTTTCTTGTTGAATTCAAAAGCGCCAACCGTGCTGACCGGAATTATTGGTGTGCCGAATTTCATCGCCATGCGGAATACGCCGTCCTTGAACGGGCCGACGCGGCCATCGCGCGTTCGCTGGCCTTCGGGGAACACGGCCAGGCTGACGCCCGAGTCAAGCGCGGCCTGAGTCATCCGCCACATGCGTTTCAAGTCGGAGGGGCGATTATGATCCGGCACGGGAACGTTGCCAAAGCGCTTCATCATCCAACCATAGATGGGTATGCGAAAGTGAGATTCAAACTCCAGGCCGCGGAAGTATTGTGGGATCGTCGCGTACAGCACGAATGGGTCGAACAGATTGACGTGATTGATCAGAAGAAAGCAAGTGCGCGTTGGATCAAATCCCGGCGCACGGCGCACGATGAGCCTGGCACCCGCAAGCTTCATGGTGACGCGGCATAGCATGCGCTGCGGCCAATCGTTCTTGCGAGGATCGATGAAAATGCCGAGCAGCAGCAGGAAGCCGCACACCGGAAAGAAATATGCCGCGGACAGCAGCCAGTGAAACGTGCTTCGCACCAGCGCCCACACCCGTTGCTGGCCATTCTCTGCTGGTGTATTACCTGCCGCGGCTGCTGAAATCTGCTGTTCGCGTTCGTTGTTCATACCATCACATCAAGCGCGCTCGGGAGCACCTCGAGCGATTCGACTTGGAGCGTAAGCACTTCGCCATCGACCACGACATTCACCGGTGTTTCGATATCAAATTCGATGCGTGTAGCGGTTCGACGCGACGCCAGCCGGTGCCCAATATGTGAACCGTCAAATAGAGTCGCCAGATTTCGCACCAGTCCGAGGCGCCCAATCGGGCCCCAGTGGACATATTCAATCGCGCCGCTATCGATCGACGCTTGCGGCGCAATCATCATCTTGCCGCCGGTATACTTGCTGTTACTGAACGCCAGGAACAAGCAGCGGCGGTCGTCGCGCTCGCCATC
>JAOAPW010000298.1 GCA_025463105.1 Candidatus Acidiferrum typicum
CGAATCAGCCTCAAAGCAACGTACCCCGTGCAGCTCGAAGTTTGCTACAGTCCATCCAGCCATTTTGAGTGCCCATTGTGGCAAGTTCGCGGGTAACTCAGGCACCAACACCCATGAAATTTTTGGCCCCACTGCAGCGTACTAACTAATGGATGCGAGGAGACATCCCCAGGGGATGAACCCCGCGGACCAGGCGAGTGAGCAGGAGCTGATCGCCCAGGCGAGGGCCGGTAATGCAGAAGCCTGGGGCGAACTCTACCGCCGTTATGCACCCGCCATTTTCCGTTTCTGCAGACGGGCTATGCATACTCGTGAGGACGCCGAAGACGCCACCATGGACATTTTCATCAAAGTCCGCCAGAAACTATCGCAGTTCGATTCCAGCCGCCCGTTCAGCGCATGGCTCTACACGGTGGCCGCGAACCATTGCTGGGACTTGCTGCGGCGAAGAAAAGGAAGGCAGGACCTGGAAACCGGCGAAATCGAGAATATGCCGCTCGAACATCCCGACCCAGGTCAGCTGGAGCAATTGATCGAGAAAAGCAGCAGCCAGGAAGTGCGGCGAGCGCTGGACCAGCTTCCCTCGCGAGCACGCATGGCGCTAGTGCTGCGTTATTACTCGGACATGAGCTACGACGATGTGGCTGAAACTCTGGGAGTTCGCCGCGCGTTCGTGGGTGTAGTGTTATTGCGCGCGCGTCACCAGTTGCGCGAAATTCTGGGTGGACGTGGAGTCGTGACTGGGGGCACATCATGATTCATTTCGATGAGATGGCCTGCCTGATGTATCTGGAAGGGCAACTCGAACCTGCACGCGCGCGGGAGATGGCGCTCCACGTTGGCGAATGCGACGCCTGCCGCACTTTGCTGCATGCGCTCGAACGCGAATCGCACGTTTTGTCCGAGGCCCTGACGGAAGACAATGAGGCCATGCCCGCGCGGCTGCTCAGCACGCGCAGTTGGGGTGTGCCTTCCTGGGTCTGGACACTGGCCTTCGGGGTTTGTGCATTCGGCGCGTATTGGTTGTGGGCTGATAGTGTCGATCCCTGGCTCCAGCAATTGAGTAACGCCGGCTTCGGCGGAACCGATTTCATGAGCATGCTGTTGTTCAGCGGAGCTTTCTGGGAAGGATGGAGTTACATGATTCACGTTTTGCAAGTCATGGCTGTGGTCCTTGTGGGGGTAGCGGCCGTCGGACTGCTTCGACGGCGAGTACGGCGTCACACGGCCATCGCCGTGATCATGTCCATAATGACGCTGGCTCTGGCTCTAACGCTTCCGCAACGCGCTGCGGCAACCGAGATTCGTCGCGAAGAATCCGTCCTGGTCCCCGCCACCGAGGTAATTCACACAGACCTGATCGCGTCCGGCGCTTCAGTGCGCGTTGACGGAACTGTTGAAGGCGACTTGATTGCTTTCACCGGCACCCTCATCGTTACAGGGCACGTTACGGGTGACATTATCGCCTTTACAGGACAGCTGCGAATGGAAGGAACCGTCGATGGAAACCTTCGGGTGATCTCCCATTCGGTGAGCGTCGATGGCACCGTCGCTAAAAACGTGGCCTTCATCGGCACTACATTCGATCTAACAGAAAGAGGGCAAGTGGGCGGCAGCCTGATCACCGTCGCCAGCGATGGCGATCTCGATGGCCGGATTCACCGCGATCTTCTCGGACTCATCAGCCGCACCAGCCTTGACGGGGGAGTTGGCGGCCAGATGTGGGTGCGCGGAAAAAGTCTCAGGATTGGCTCAATGGGGGAAATTGGGGGGCGTGCTACTTTCAGAGGTTCTCGCAAACCCGTCATTGCTTCGGGAGCTAAACTGGCGAGCCCGCTGGAGATCGTGTCGCAGGAGGAAAATCGCCGGGAATTGTTTGAAGCCATCCGGGTGATGGTCAACGAAATTGTTGGTTTTGGAGTGGCGCTCCTCCTTGGCGTATTGCTGGTCATGGTCCTTCCAGGGTTTTTCCACGCGACTCTGCGTGAGGCGGGCCGCATTGGCGCCCCTATTGGAGTGGGAGCCTTGGCGCTGCTGATTGGCGTCGTTCTGTTGGCCCTGGGAATATTGCTGATGTTTGTCGGAGTGGGCGCCGGCGTGGCGGGCGCGCTGGCCTATGCGCCGATTCTGTACGTCGCGCAAATTTTTGTGGGCGCCTGGCTGGGAAACAGAATTCTAGGCAAAGCGTCGAACACGGCGGGCTCGGTCATAGTGCGAATCGCTCTTGGCCTGGTGATTCTGCACGGCGCGGGACTCATTCCTGTTCTGGGAGGATTGATTTGGCTGACCGTGGGATTGTGGGGAACGGGCGCGATCCTGTTGGGTTTTTACCAGATGTCACGCGAGGAGCCTGCTATTCTCACGGCATAGATCAAGACGCAAAATGCAAAGGGCCGGAAGGCGCAAGCTGCGCGTTCCGGCCCTTTTTTTAATGAGTCTAAATCCTGCGTCCGCATTACGGTTTAAGCACAACCTTAGTCGCGACTAATGTCCGAGTACCGCCCACGTTAAACAACGGGCCACGCACAGAGACCACGCCGGAAACCGGAATAAATGAAATATTTATGGCGTTGCTGTTCTCGGAGAAAATAGTTGGCAGAAAAGTTTGCGCCTGGATCGGGGTGATAGCGTGACCGGAAAATATGAACGGGAGGTTTGTCAGAAAAATGGTCGGTGAAGCAATCGTTTGAACAGTCGCTGTGATTCGGGACGACCGCAGCCGCACGCGGTCAGCTGAAATTATTAAACCGGTCGAGCTGGGATTGCGCCTTATCTGCACCTGCTGGCCGACGAATAAATCGGTCGGAGAGGTCAACGGCACGAACGAAAATCCGCCTGTACTTATCTGGGTCGCGTCCGCGTGGGTAAAATCAACATCAAATACGGTCGGAAGCGAAACTGAAAAATTCACTGTCGCAGCGTCGCCGATTTTCAATCCCGTAATTGCCGCGGATTCGGCTAGAGTAACGATTGTGAATTGCTGCGAACCCAGGGTTGTACCCGTGACAATGCCTTCCACTTCGGCATCGCTATTGTCGCTGTCCTCAAACACCACATTGCGGGCCACGGGCGTTCCGTCGGATCGAAAACTGATGTCCACGCTAAGGATTTGATTCGCATGCAAACAGGTAAAAGTCGATGTCGTGCAAATATTTGAAGGAAATTGAAAAAATGTTGTTGTGCTGTCAACAAGCAGGGAAAATTGCCCCGTCGCATTCTGGAACGAAAACGTATTGTGGGCCGCATCTATAGACATAACCTGGCCCACTACGTCTTCAGCCCCAACCAATGGCGATCCAGTACTCGCGGGGGTGAACTCGGAAACCGTTGTGCCGCCTCTGAAATCAGCGCCCAAGCCTGCGGAAAGCAGATTTTCCAAATTAACATCCACGAGCAGGCCCGCGCCCGTGTTGGCCGAAGTCACCAGCGTTGGAAGTATGATTGTCGTTGAAAGATTCGCAACCGACGTTGGCGGCATCGTGCAAATGTCGCTAATTCGGCACGTTCCGATTACGCTGCCGGTGTCATTCTCAATCGTAAGCGATGGATTCGCAAACGTGAGCGTGAGGCTTGTGTAGTTTCCCGGGTTTACATTTGTTGTGCCCAAATATGCGATGTCGGTTTGCAGGCGCCTAAGTTCCACCGTCGTTGCAGTACTCAACAATGAAACATTTCCTGGGTTGAGCGTTGCGCCCGTCAGAGTGACTTCCGCTGCCAGAATGCTTACGTTCGTCGGCGGAGTATCGGTCATCGCGAGAACTACAGGCGCAGTTCCAGATGGCGGAGTTCCACCAACAATTGAGCCGCGGCCGCCGCAACTTGTGACCGCTGCGCAACAGAGCGATAATGGAATTAAGAATTTCAGTGGACCCCGAAACATTGAATTGCTCCCCACCTACCCGACGTAAACGCTACACCTGTGCCTACGGGGCACTCAACCGGAAGTTATCTACAACAATTCGTAAAATTAAAACTAGCACAGCGTGCTGGTTCCGCCCGGCAAAACAGACTTCACGTTGAGCAAAGAGTTCATGTTCCGCCCTCAGCGCCACAACCGTACGCTCCGCGCGCAAAGAAGCAAACATAGAAACGGCGCCCCGTCCCCCGTAAGCGGGACAGGGCGCCGCGAAAACACTCTTCCGATTTTACTTTTCTTGTGCGTGGCCACTTGCGGAAAGCAGCATCTGCGTGCCGCTATCCAGATGAACGTTTTTCGTCGGTGAAACAATCATGGAACCCTGCGTTGCGCTGGAGGCTGCGGAGTTGAGCGAGAGCCCTTCCAGGCCAAAAACACCGTTGCTGTTGGAGGCCAGCCGTCCTGTGGACGTCAATCCGCCCACTGCTCCGGTGGACCGCGATGCGGCGGCGAGAGTTCCGCCCGCGTTTCCTGAGGCCGAACCCGCCGTATTCACGAGACTGCCTGCGCCCGCACCAGCAGTGGAAGTCACTCCGCCTACCAATCCGCCTCCGGTATGCGTCGCACCCGACGACATGGATCCCATGCCGCTCCCTGAGGGCATG
>JAOAPW010000330.1 GCA_025463105.1 Candidatus Acidiferrum typicum
CTGGTGGCGATCCCCACCCGAATTTCAACGCCATCTTGTTTGGCGCGAGGAGTTACTTCGTCGAGCAATTCCAGCGACTGCGCGATGCTGCGATTCAAGTTTTTGCGATTGAACGAATCACTTGCCGCCATGACGAATTCGTGGTGCAGAATTCCCGCAGCCACTGCGCGTTCATAACCTTTCAGATTTGGCACCAGCGCTGAAAACGTTACTCCCGGAAAATTGGCGAGGCCGGACGCTACAGCTTCGGCGTCAGCCATTTGCGGCACCCAACGCGGATGGACAAAACTTGTGGCCTGGATGTCCTTGATTCCCGCCTTAATGAGTTTCTCTGCCAATAGCAATTTATCCCGCGTTGAGACTGGCTTGGGTTCGTTTTGAAATCCATCACGAAGGGTGACGTCCACTACAGTCACATTCTGGCTCATGATAAACCCACCTTTCATGTAGCTCTGTATAAATAAGTTTACTCGAAGCTCCGCTAAACTAACAGACTCTGGCCGACTAACGGAGAGAACAGCGGCAAAAGTTCCTCAGTAGGTGTACTGTAGTCGCGCAGAATTGGTACTTTCATTTAGGGGAACGACTTGAGTCCTGGCACCGGAAAAGTTTTGCGTGCGAAACTGGAGGAACGCCGCGGATTGCTTGTGCCTGGGGCGGCGAACGCCCTCGCAGCGCTCATTATCGAGGACCTCGGTTTCGAGGCTGTTTATCTCACCGGCGCCGGCGCAACGAATTCGTATTTGGGACTGCCGGATCTTGGATTCATCAGCCTTCCCGAAATTGCGCAGCACACTGCGGCGATTCGTGAAGCCGTGAATATTCCAATCGTTGTTGACACGGACACCGGCTTTGGCAATGCGCTGAACGTCCGGCACTCGGTGCGCGTACTGGAGCGCGCGGGAGCGGACGCAGTTCAGATTGAAGATCAGATCATGCCGAAAAAATGCGGACATTTTTCCAATAAGTCCGTTATTCCGGTGGAAGAAATGGCCGGAAAAATCAAGGCCGCCGTGGACGCCCGCACCAGTGGCGATTTCCTGATCATCGCCCGTACAGATGCCATCGCAGTGGAGGGATTCAAGCCCGCGATGGAACGCGCTGAGCGATACATCGACGCTGGCGCGGATGTAACTTTTGTGGAAGCGCCCGAAAGCATTGAAGAGATTCGCAAAATTCCGCAGCGGCTCTCCGTGCCGCAAGTGATCAATGTTGTTGTTGGAGGAAAAACTCCCGTTCTCGCCCAGGAAGAGTTGGCAAAGATGGGCTTTGGTTTGGTTCTCTATGCAAACGTCGCTCTTCAAGGAGCGATCGCGGGGATGCAGGCGGCCTTGAAAGCACTGAAGACAATGGGCCGGATTGATGAGGCCGGCGCGATGGTCGCGAGTTTCGCGGAGCGCCAGCGGCTCGTCAAGAAACCATTCTTTGATGAATTGGACGAAAAGTACGGCGGAGCTAAATAGTTTTTTGGGCGCGAATCAATATTTAAAATGCAAATTCATCATGTCCAGGTCCATCCTTCCAAGGCACAGCTTCCGCGCGAGGAACAACTCGCCTGGAAAATCGCGAGCGTCGCCGCTGACTCGGTTCCTGTTCAGCCCGAGGTGACTGGACAGATCATCAATCGCATCATTGACAACGCCGCAGTGGCGATCGCGGCAATCAATCGTGGGCCTGTCGTTGCAGCTCGAGCGATGGCTCTCGGCCATCCACGCAACGGTGGCGCAACCGTATTCGGCGTGCCATCGCAGCAACGATTCAGTCCGGAGTGGGCCTCTTGGGCGAATGGCACAGCGGTCCGCGAACTTGATATGCATGACACATTTCTGGGCGCGGACTATTCTCATCCTGGCGACAACATCCCATCTATCCTTGCAGTTGCCCAGGCGACGAACAGGACCGGAGAAGACGTAATTCGCGGAGTTGCCGCTGCGTACGAAATACAAATCGATCTCGTGAAGGCCATTTGCCTTCATCGGCACAGGATCGATCACATCGCGCATCTGTGTCCGGCCCAGGCTGCGGGAATGGGCGCGCTGCTGGACCTGCCGGTAAGAACGATTTATCAGGCGATTCAGCAGGCGGTCCACGTCAGCTTCACCACTCGCCAGTCACGCAAAGGCGAAATCAGCAGTTGGAAAGCATTCGCTCCAGCGCATTCCGGAAAATTGGCGATCGAAGCGCTAGACCGCGCGATGCGCGGCGAGGAGTCGCCCAGCCCGATCTATGAAGGCGAAGATAGCGTGATTGCATGGATGCTGGACGGCCCGGAGGCGCACTACGACGTGCCGCTTCCCGCGCCGGGCGAACCCAAGCGCGCGATACTGGAAAGTTTCACCAAAGAGCATAGCGCCGAGTATCAGGCCCAGGCCTTGATCGACCTGGCTTTTCGCATGAGAGAGAAAATTCCCAATCTCTCGCAAATTGAAAAAATAATCATCCATACCAGCCATCACACACACAGCGTGATCGGTACGGGCGCGAACGATCCGCAAAAGTTCGATCCGAAAGCCAGCAGAGAAACTCTCGATCACTCTGCCATGTACATCTTTGCCGTGGCTCTT
>JAOAPW010000341.1 GCA_025463105.1 Candidatus Acidiferrum typicum
CCTCCAATGGCCATGGAAGACGCCAGGCCGGCCTGATGCCTACCGGGCGCCAGGGCACCTTGATCGTGGCGTCGACCAGAACAGTGAAAGATGCTGAATTGCGCGCGAAGTTGATCGAAGAGGTTAAGAAAGCCGGAAAGCCATATGGCCTGTACTTCGAAGATGTCCAGGGCGGATTCACTTTGACCACGCGTGAGCTCCCCCAAGCTTTTCAGGTACTTCCGGTCATAGTCTGGCGCGTGTATCCCGACGGGCGCCCGGATCAACTCGTTCGAGGCGTTGATATAGTGGGCACTCCCCTTGCGTCCCTGAACCGCATTCTGCTTACGGGAGATACGACTCAGGTTTTCAATGGTATCTGCGGAGCGGAATCGGGCAGCGTGCCCGTATCGGCTTCGGCTCCCGCTATGTTGTTCAGTGAAATGGAAGTGCAAAAGCGCGCAGCCTCGCACGACCGCCCGCCCATCCTGCCTCCTCCTGGACCTGAAGATTCGTCGACTCAATCCACATCGAAAACCAGCGACGGGGTGCGCTGATGCAACTACGAAAGTTCCGCTCAGACGTCACAAAAGTTGCGATGGCCATGCTCCTCTCGGCTTCCGTTCTTACTTCCCCGCTCAACACGCTCGCACAGGAAAAAAACGCCGGAATGGACGCCGCGTCAGATCCTATCCTGCGGGCGATGCAGGCGGAGCTGGCACGGTCGAAAGCGCAACTCAAAATGGAAAATGTGGGCGCTCCGTTTTACATCGAGTATCGCGTGTTCGATGTGGAACAATTTGAAGCCAATGCTGCGTTTGGCGCGCTGCGGGAACAGAATCGCACGCGCCTGCGCTTGCTTCGGGCGCTTGTGCGGCTCGGCGATTACAAGGTCGACAGTTACTACAGTTCCGGCCAGGGGGTCAGCGACATCCTTCCTCTGGACGGCGACGAACTGGCGCTCCGCCATCAGATTTGGCTCGCGACCGACCAGGCATATAAAGGGGCCGGCGAAGCTCTCTCGGGAAAACAATCTCTGCTGAAGAATTTAAACGTTGAGCAGCCCGTGGACGATTTCGCAAAAGCTGACGCCGTCCAATCCGTTAACCCCGTCGCAAAGATGGACATTGAACCCGCAAAATGGATCAAGATGCTGGAATCGGCGACTTCCGTTTACAAAAACGATCCGCAAATTGAAACTTTTGGTGCCACGTTGAGTTTTATCACTCTGAACGAATATTTTATGAACACGGAAGGAAGCGTCACGCGCCAGGGTTCAACACATTACCTGATGACTCTTGCCGCGAGTGAACAGGCCAAGGACGGGATGCGCCTGGACCGCTCGCCGCAATATGCCTCCAATCGCATCGAGGAAATGCCCACTCCTGAGGCGTTCCAATCCGACGCTGTCAAGCTTGTGGAGCAAATGAAGCAGTTGCGCGAAGCTCCCGTCGTCGACGAAGACTATCGTGGTCCAGTTCTTTTTTCCAACGATGCTGCCGCCGACATGTTTTTCGATTTAATTGCTCCCAATATTCTCGGCCGAAGGCCTGGCCCGGGCCGGCCGGCACGAACTCTGGGAGCCTTTGCCAGCAGCCTGAAGAGTCGTGTGCTTCCTGAATTCCTTTCCGTTGTGGACGATCCGACCGTCGACACTTTCGGGGGCAAAAGCCTGAGCGGCAGCTATAAAGTTGACGATGAAGGCGTGCAAGTTGCTCCCGTGACCGTGGTCAATAAAGGCCAACTGGAGAATTTTCTAATCGGGCGGCAACCGATTCGCGATTTCTCCATTTCAAACGGGCATGGACGCGCCGCGGGCAGCGGAAGCACGGCGCCTGCACCGGGAAACCTCTTCATCCGAGCGACGAAGACGAGCACCCACGAAGAACTCCAAAAGCAGATGCTCGACAAATGCCGCGATCGCGGCCTGCCCTATGGCTATTTCGTCGACACCCTTGGTCCGCGCCTTACACCGCGCGTGCTCTATCGCGTCTGGACGAAAGATGGCCACGAAGAAATGGTCCGCGGCGCGATTTTCAATGAACTCGATACACGCGCGCTGCGCAGCGATCTCTCTGCCGCTGGGAACGACCCGCTCGTTAGCAACCGTGCCGCGATTCCCTTCTCCTCGATCGTAAGTCCTTCGGTGCTTTTCGATGAACTGGAGGTCAAACGCGCCGACAATACGAAGGAGAAACTGCCGGACTATCCCGCGCCGCCCCTCAGTTCCGCACACAACTGAGCGTCCAAGCGCCGCGAGCCAGCGAAAACCAATTGCAGGACTTTGCGGACCTGCTACTATTGTGTTGAACGAATCCTGAAGTCGCAGAGGTTCATGTAGCGTCCACCACCTTTAGGTGGGCATGTGCCTGAATCTGCGGTGTAGGCCTGAAGGCCGACACTACAAAAGCTTCTCAGGTATTTATCGCACAGACTTAGGTCTGTATCAGCGCCGCACGTGCGGGCACGGTTTGGTTTCCGCGATGTCGTTCAGGCGCGAAAAATTTTATATTTCATTAAAAACAATTATTGAAGGCAGGGGCAAGATATGGCGGATAACAGTTCTGTCGCGAAAATCCCGGGCATTGACCCCCAGGAAATGCAGGAATGGTTTGAGTCTTTCGATGCGGTGCTGAATGAGGAGGGCCCGGAAGCCGCAACGCTTCTGCTCGACCGCCTTCGCGAACGTGCGATGAAGTTAGGCGTTGGACCCGCCTTCACAGCGAATACTCCCTACGTGAATACCATTCCCGTGGAGAAACAGGGAATATTCCCCGGTGACCAGGAAATCGAGCGCCGGATCAAGAGCTTGATCCGCTGGAACGCGCTCGCCATGGTGGTTCGCGCCAATCGAGTCGACCACAGCATTGGCGGCCATATTTCCACCTATGCCTCGGCCGCTACCCTCTTCGAAGTCGGCTTCAATCACTTCTTCCGTGGACGTACCGAGGAGTTCGAAGGCGATACTGTTTATCTTCAGGGGCACGCCTCTCCGGGCGTTTACTCCCGCGCCTTTCTCGAGGGACGCCTTTCCGCGAAGAAGCTGGAAAACTTTCGCCGGGAGTTGCGGCCGGACGGCGGCCTTTCGTCTTACCCGCATCCCTGGCTGATGCCTGACTTTTGGGAATACCCCACTGTATCCATGGGCCTCAGCCCGCTTATGGCCATTTATCAGGCCCGCTTCAATCGCTATCTCGAATATCGCGGGATCAAGCCGAAGACTAACGCCAAAGTCTGGGCGTTCCTGGGCGACGGGGAGACGGACGAACCCGAATCGCTCGGCGCCATCACCCTCGCTTCGCGCGAAAACCTGGACAACCTGATTTTTGTCATCAACTGTAACTTGCAGCGG